>JAGMCF010000044.1 GCA_023129415.1 Candidatus Cloacimonadota bacterium | reverse complement strand
GTAGAAAGAAGTAGAGCATGGGATGCAATTATGAATGTTAACGCGCGTCTAAAAGGTTGGAAAACATCTATCATTCAAAATATTTATGTAGAAAGCACTAGACCGACTGATAGTAGATATAATATAAAAATTGGTTCATTTAGCCGAGGTCAAAGGGCATGGCATTTACACCAACCAATATGGCAAGTACTAATAAGAGCCTGTGCTAAACTAATGAGAGGAAATTTCTCTCAGGCATTTTATTATATTAATGGATATATCAGAGCGTGGTGGAACAAAGGAGAACGATTTCCTGACAAGGATATTAGACATTACTATCGAGTAGAAAGAACTCTTGAGTGGATACACTCTCTTTGGTTCCATATTGAAAGAGGTCAAAATCCATCTCGAATCATATCTGTAAAAGAAATAGATAAGAGCCAAATCTTCTGTTAGAAAAAAATTTTAAGCAAAGATTAAAATTATGAAATATCAACAAATTAGAAAATTTAGCAAATCGCAAATCGCATCAAGAACCCTTTATGAAAAATACCTTTGCCAACCTATTGCAAATTTTGTTGTTGCTCTTGTTAAAGGGACATCAGCAACTCCCAATCTGATGACTACAGTTTCTTTGGTTTTTGGCGTTCTAATGGCATTGTCAATTGCCTTTATTCATAATTATTGGGGCTCGATTTTGGGAGCAATTTTCTATCATTTAAGAGTTGTTATGGACTGTGTAGATGGAACGCTTGCTCGCTGGAAAGGAATGGTGTCTGAAAAAGGGAGTTGGTGGGACCAATTTGTAGGAAAGATATGCAGCTTATTATTGATAGCATCTCTTATTATTCGGATATATCCAAAGGGATTCTGGATAGGTGTTATTGTATTTATATTATTCGTATATTCCTCCCATAGATTATTTATTAAAACAAAAAAACGATATCCAACAAAAGAAATATTAAATAGAAAAAGTAAGACAATTGCTAATATCTATTTCGAATTTGCTCGGTATCATGTTTTCGCAATACCTTTTTTGCTGATAAACAGACCTCTATATGTCATTTATGGGTTCGGAATAATAGAATTGGTCTGGATAATAAAGACGATTATTTGTTGGATTAATGAATTCCTTAAAAAAGCAAAGGATAAAAATAACATTTAATAAAGATCTTATCATTACACTTATTATAATAGGATGTTACAAAAAATAAAATATACCTTAAAACATACCACAATATATAGTCTTGGTAATATTACTACTAAATTAATAGGCATAATTCTACTTCCTTTGTATACTAAACATATAACAGTTTCAGAATATGGAGTTCTGGGAATTTTGGAAAGCACAATATTAATTTTAACGCAAGTTCTAATCTTAGGTCAGCAACATGCATTTTTAAGATTTCATGATCTTGAAGAATATAAAAATAATAGAAAAACTACACTTTTTACAATCTTCATTTTTATAGTTGGAATTAGCATCTTCTTAAATCTAATCGGTCAGTGTTTTGCAACAAAATTAGCTTCTTTATTTGCTAAACCAGTTGATTTTACTATCTATTTCCGGCTTTCTTTTTATATTATTGCCTTAAGGCTTATAAATAAACTTTTCCTTAATGCTCTACGTGCCAAAGAAAAATCTACTTTTTATGTAATTGGAAATATTTTAAAACTTGCTATTGTTTTAGGATTCAATATTTATTTTGTTGCCTTTGCTAAGATTGGTGTAAAAGGAATATTATATTCGTATCTAATTGGTGATGCAGTGCTATTTCTTATTCTCTTTCCCAATATGATATTTGAAATGATCCCAAAATTTAATCGTAAAATACTTATAGCTTCACTTACTTTTGGATTTCCATTAATATTTACAGCTCTTGCTGGAATGTTATTAAATCAGGGAGATAGATATATTCTAAAGTATTTTGTAGATTACAGAGAAGCCGGGCTTTATATTCTTGGATATAAGATCGCAGGTGTTTTAAATATGTTTTTTATCCAATCATTTTCTATGAGTCTGCTGCCAATAGCTTACAAAATGTATGGACAAAAAGGCGATAAACGATATTATAGTAAGATGCTTACTTATTTTGTTTTTGTGCTTTTCTGGGCAGGACTTGGCTTAGCTCTTTTTGGTAAGGAACTTATTAAAGCCTTAGCTTTAAATCCTGATTATTGGTTGGCTTATACTATCGTGCCTTATATTATCCTTGGTTATATATTTAGTGGCGCAAGGTCTATATTAAATCTTGGTCTATATCTTAAAAAGAAAACAAAATATATAGCATATAATACTATTGGTGCAGCAGTTTTAAATATTGTGTTAAATTTTATTCTCATTCCTAAATATGAAATGATTGGGGCTGCAGTAGCTACTGTAATATCTTTTATTACCCTGTATTTTGTTACATATTTTGTGGCAAACCGTTTTTACAAAATTCCTTATGAAAATATGAAACTTGTAAAGATGTTGATTTTGGCTGTCGTTTTATTCTTCATCTCAACCTTGACTGTAAACTTAAATATTTTGCCAAGGATTTTAATAAAAGTTGCTATAATAATTTTATTTCCATTTATTTTGTATCCTATGAAATTTTATGAACCGATTGAGATTTTACGGATAAAGCAAAGTTGGCAAAAATGGAAGAATCCAAAAAATTGGAGATATAACATAACAAAAATCAAATTAAGATAGGAAATTCTATGGCTAAAAAGGTGAAAAAAGTAATCAGGCAAGAGAAAGAAATTATAGAAAAAAAACCTCAAATAAAACTAAAGGATTATCAAAAAAACCTTATAACTTTGGTTGTTGTATTTATATTATTATTAATCATTTTCAGTTCAATGGCATTTCAGGGATTGAGACCAGGAGGAGTGGATGTTATTGGCTCAAGAGGAAAGACTCATCAAAAAAGAGAATTTGAAAAAGAAACTGGAGAAAGTGTTTATTGGAACTCACCAGTATTTTCTGGTATGCCAATTTATCATCGTAAAGGAGGGAAAGCGTTTTCCTTTGATACAATTTTGCAAAAGGGGCTTGGGAAAATATTATATAAATATATTTGGATTTATTTTATTGGCTTTATCGGTATGTTCTTTCTATTAAGATTTTTTAAGCTCGGTTATTGGTCATCAGTGTTTGGGGGGATTGGTTTTATCTTCATTCCGCATTATATGTCTATTTTAAGTATAGGTCATTTTGCCAAATTCCGTCCAATAATGTATATTCCTCTTGTGACATTCTTTTTTGTTTCATTTCTAAATAAGAAAAACCTTTTATGGCTGATAGGATTTGTTTTTGCTTTTTCTGTGCAAATTCGCACCCAGCATTACCAGATTATTTTCTATCAAATAATGATTCTTGTTTTTTTTGGACTCTATTATCTGATAAAAATGCTAAAAGAGAAAAAGACCAAAAAATTTCTCACAAAAATTATTCTGATAATATTAAGTTCCGGATTAATAATTATGATGGTTGCACAACCTTTATTTGTTACAGGTGAGTACACACCATATTCTATTCGGGGTGGAACTGGAGAGAAGGAATCCACCGGATTAGAAATGGATTATGCTACCAGTTGGTCACTGCATCCTGCAGAAATTCTTTGCTGGGTAATGCCAAGATTCTTTGGTGGAACTTCTGGTGAGATTTATAATGGGAACAAAGTTTCACAACTAAAAGGCAGACAAATTCCTGGTTATTGGGGACATATGCCCTTTACACAAGCATATGATTATATTGGAGTTATTCTATTATTTTTTGCTTTGCTTGGATTAATATTGAATTTTAAAAATGGATTTATTAAAACCTTGTTTGGGCTTTTTGTGCTTTCTTTATTATTGTCTTTTGGAAGGCATTTTCCTCTGATTTATAATCTATTCTTCCAATTTGTGCCCCAATTTAACCGATTTAGGGTTCCAATTATGATTTCTGTGATTATGCAGTTTATTATCGTAATCTGGGCAGGATTTGGCATAAAAAGCCTAGTAGAAATTAGTAAAAAAGATCTTAAACAAGTACAAAAAATTGTCATTGGTATTGCAGTTTTCCTAATAATTTTAGGTCTTATTCCACTTATTTTTGGTAACAGTTTCTCATTAGTTAAAGCAGGTGATGAAAGTCAATATAAACCAGAAGTTTTATCTATGATCAAATCAGCTCGTTTGGATATGATGCAAACAGATGGTTTGCGATTGATTCTATTTGCAGTTCTCACTGGCTTGCTATCCATCCTTTTTTTAAGTAAGAAGATTAAACAAATTCCATTCTTCATTTGCCTATTTATTTTGCTTTTGATAGACCAGATTCCTTATGTAAAGAAAGCAGAAGGCGAATTGTACGATATAGAAAAATTAGAACAGCAGCATTTCCGTAAATCTTCTGCTAATAAAGCACTTCTTCAGGATACAACTTACTACCGTGTGTTCCCTCTAACTGAAAACCCTTTTAATAATAATAATTGGTCTTACTATCATAATTCAATTGGAGGATATAGTGCTGCCAAACTCCGAATTTATCAGGATATAATCGAAAATTGCCTGCAAACGAATCCTCTAAACTGGAATGTTCATAGAATTCTGAATGTGAAATATTTGATTTCCAGCACTCAACTTCCTCCGGATAATGTAAAACCCTATCATTATGATAAAACGAATAAATTGTTTGTTTATCAAACAACCTTTGGAGCAAAACCAGCTTGGTTTGTGGATGAAATAGAAATTATTCCGGAGCGGAAAGAAAGATTTGCAAAGATCAACAATGAGAATTTCGATCCGTATAAAACAGCGGTATTGGAGGAAGAAGTTGATTTACAAATTAAATCTCCCGATTCCTCTTTCGTGAAACTGGAAGAGGCTTCATTCAATCAAATGAAATATAAAGTTTTCACCGATGAACCTGGTTTATTAGTTATTTCAGAAATATATTATCCGCCCGGTTGGAAATGTTTTATTGATGGTAAAGAGACTGAAATTTACAAAACTGATCACATCTTAAGAGCAGTTTATATAGATTCTCCCGGTGAGTACGAAATTTTATTTCAGTTTGTACCAGAAACATTTATAAAGTATTATCATATTTCGGTTATTGGACATATTATTGCATATTTATGTTTAATTGCTGCTGCAGTAGTAACTATTTTCAAGAAACGAGATGTTAATTAATGAGAATTAGCTTATGATAATATCCATTATAGTTCCCGTATACAATCGTGCAGATGAAATTCATGAGTTTCTTGCTTCATTCTCAAAACAGACAAAACAGAATTTCGAAATCCTCATCGCTGATGATGGTTCAACGGATAATTTAAAAGAAGTTATTGAAAAATATAAGAATGATATTGAATTAAGATATTTTTATCAGCAAAATAAGGGACCGGGTGCTGCTCGCAATCTTGGTATGGAAAAAGCAAATGGTGATGTTTTCGCATTTATAGACTCTGACTGCACAGTTCCAGAAAATTATATAGAGAATTTAGACAAACACCTGAATGAAGGAGATTTTGATGCATTTGGTGGACCAGATACTTACAAAGAGGACTTTTCTCCATTCCTGAAAGCAGTGAATTATTCAATGACATCTTTTATCGGAACAGGTGGGACTCGTGGAACAACGGGTAAAACCATTGCAAAATATTATCCTCGTAGCTTCAATATGGGAATTAAGAGAAAAGTATTTCAGAAAATTGGGGGAATGAACGAACTCAGGCATGGGCAGGATATGGATTTTTCCAATAGAATTTATAAAGCTGGATTTAAAGTTAAATTCTTACCCGATATTTTTGTATATCATAAACGAAGAACCTCTATAAAAAGATTCTTCAAACAGATCTTCAACTGGGGAGTAACAAGAATAAATCTGGCAAAAATCGATAAGGATATGCTCAAACCAATACATTGCTTGCCTACTTTTGTTATTCTAATATTTTTCCTAACTTTAATTTTCTCATTTTGGTTTCATTCAATTAGGTATTTATTTTTATTTGAGATTATTTTAATAATTTTTATAGTTGGATTTGCATTCGTCCAGTCCGCTTTAAAATATAAATCGGGATTAGTCGGATTGCTCTCAATATTAACCCTGCTAATACAGGTTGTGGCTTACGGTCTTGGCTTATCATATGGTTTCATCAAATCAATTTTTACTAAAAAAGGTGTTTTTGTAACTGGATTTACAAAGAAATACTACAAATAATTATTCTAACCTATCTCAACATTTATTGAACTTCTTGACAAATAAAAGCACTAAAAAAATATATAATTATAGTTATTATGTAAATATTATTTTGGAGGATACATGGAATACTTCCTAACAGAGGAACAGAAAGAGATAAAAGAAATGGCTCGGCAGGTAGCTGAAGAGAAGATAAAACCATTAAGAGAGAAATATGATAAAGAAGAAATTTTTCCCTGGGATATTGTGAAAGTAATGGCTGAAACCGGCTTATTCAGAGTTCTTGTGCCCAAAGAATATAATGGTTTAGGCGGAAAGGTTTTAGATTTAGTAATTCTAATGGAAGAGTTATGTAAAGTTGATAGTGGCATATCCCTTGCCTTGGGTGGAACGGGTTTAGGAATTGAACCAATTTTAATAAGTGGCTCAGAAGAGCAGAAGAAAAAATATCTACCAGCAGTTGCTGCAGGAGAAAAATTAGCTGCTTATGCTTTAACAGAACCTGATGCAGGCTCAGATGCTGGAGCCATTAAAACCACTGCTACAAAAGATGGAGATTACTATATCCTTAATGGAAGTAAGAGATTTATTACAAATGGCGGTGAAGCAGATATTTATACTGTCTTTGCTCTTACAGATAAAACCAAAGGAGCACGAGGTGCATCAGCATTTATTGTTGAAAAAGGAACGGATGGGTTTAGTTTTGGCAAAAAAGAAGAAAAATTGGGTATTAGAGCTGCAGCTACTCGTGAACTGATTTTTGAAGACTGCAAAATACCAGAAGAAAACTTAATTGCCCGAGAAGGAATGGGTTTTATTATTGCTATGAAAACATTTGATGAATCCCGTCCAATGGTTGCAGCACAAGCAATAGGAATTGCACAAGGTGCTTTGGAAGAAGCGGTTCTTTATTCTAAGGAGGGGCATCAGTTTGGAAAACCTATTTCATCCTTTCAGGGAATTCAACTTATGCTCGCTGATATGGCAATGAAGATTGAATCTGCTCGTGCTCTTGTTTACGCAACGGCCAGAATGATTGATGATGGTATAAAAAAGTATAGCAAGGAATCAGCAATGTGTAAATGCTATGCCGCGGATGTGGCTATGGAAGTTACTACTAACGCTGTCCAGATTCTTGGCGGATATGGATTTATGAATAAATATCCTGTAGGAAAAATGATGCGTGATGCTAAAATTACTCAAATATATGAAGGCACAAATCAAATACAACGGCTTGTAATTGCTACAAATCTGTTAAAAGAATATTCAAAATAAATATAATGTAAAACAAATGTCCCCATTTGTTATTATTTTTCAAAAATGAAAGAAGACCAAAATTATGGATGAAAAGAAATTTTGGGATAGATTTAACATTTTAAAAAAGAATATCTATGGAAATCATTATAAATTGGAAAATCTTATAAAAACACAATTAGATGAAGAAGGATTAGATTTTTTTAAGGATTCTGAAACTGTATTAGGTAGATTTGAGTCTACGCTACCAAAATTTTGTAAAGCATGCGAGAACAATATTCAAAATCTTAATCAATACATGTTAATCAACTTATTGTTTTCTTATGTGCATTTAAACGACTTAAAAAATGCAAGACATATTAGATAAATACTCAAAGATGCCGGTTTTGATGATGAAAGACCAACTATGTTAGATGGCATAGATAATTTTTTACCTAGTGCAAATTTTTTTCAAGGGAAATACATTATAGCCAAATATGACAAGCGAATAGAAGACTTAGGGAAATATTTAATTAGTGATCTTGGTAAAGTTGAAGAATTTATAATAAAAGAATGGAAAGATTTTTTACCAAAGAGAATGTTCTTTAATTTAATTAATGGCATTGGTCCTTCTCCATTTAATCTTTCAATTTGTGAAGCATATTTTAAGGTGGGGCATTTTTATAAATCCAAATTTATTTTGGACTATTTTTCAGGTGGGGTTGTCCATGAAATTAGTCATTTCATAAAAAACAACTTTCTAAAATTTCCAATACAAAAAGCTGAAATTAGTTCTTTCAAATTTATTGATGAAGGTTATGCTCAATGGAAGAGAACAGAGTATCTTAAAAAGCACTCTGAATACAAAATATATGCAGATAATTGTGCATATCATATATTGGGAAGTAATCTTTTTGTATTATTTGACCTTAAAAATAAATGGTCTAAAATAATGTTTGACCATTTAAATTTTCCCATATTAGAAACCGCAACATCATTTACTTACTTTTTAGAAGATAATTTTGGTTATGATAAAACTAATAAGTTTTGGGAAGCGATTCCTGATTATCCAGAAGTAAAGATATGGACTGATTATTTGAAATCATATTTTAAAACAGATCTGGAAGATTTGATGCTGAAATGGAAAGAAAAAATACTTAAAAATAAAGGTAACCAAGAAAGTATTACAGAAAAAATAATAACTTATCTAAAAGTTGAAAAAATGGATGAAAATGAAATAATTTTTCATTATAAATCAAGGTATCCATTATGGGCTGGACATAATATTTTTATCTATGATGATAAGATGAAATTACAATCTGTAGATAAAATTGAGAAATATAGATTTTTGAAAGAAGGCAGGCTGAAAATGAATACTGTAAAATCTGATAAAATAACCATTTTCGCCCATTTCTTTCAGTATAGTCAGCAGATTGAATTTAACTTAAGAGAGGATACCTGAATTTTCGAGTCGTAAGGAATGAATCCCCTTTCGGGGATGAAATGACGACGACTCGAAACAAAGTATAAAAAACGGAAGGGACTAAACCAATGGAAAAAATGATTGCCTTTTGCGGGATAACCTGTACTGAATGTCCGGCATATCTTGCAACACAAAAAGACGATGACAATGAGAGAAAGAAGGTTGCAGAAATGTGGTCTAAACAATTCAAGACAGAAATAAAGCAGGAAGACATCAATTGTGATGGATGCCTGATTGAAAATGGACAACTTTTTGGTTATTGTAAAATTTGTAAGATAAGGGAATGTGGACTTGAAAAAGATGTCAAAAATTGTGCATATTGTGGTGATTATGCTTGCGAAGAACTAAACAAATTCTGGAAGATGGTGCCTGATGCAAGGAATACACTTGAAAAAATCAGAGAAATTATGTAACTCACCCAATGACTTAATGACGCACCGAAGGTGCAAATGACAGCGAACAAAGTGAGCGTTATGACTAAAAACAAAGTCCTTTTCCACATCTGCTGTGCACCGTGTTATGTAGCACCTTATTTTCATCTCAAAGATGAATTTGATATAACTGGCTTCTGGTATAATCCGAATATACATCCATACCTTGAATATGAAAATAGACTGGCTGAAGTTAAACGCTTTCAAAAAGAAGAGAATTGCAATATTATCTATAAAGATGAATATAATCTTGAAAAATTTTTACAGACTGTTGTTTATAGAGAAAATGAGAGGTGCAAATTTTGTTATTACGAAAGATTACTTAACACTGCAATCTACGCAAAAAGAGGAAAGTTTGATTACTTTACTACAACTTTGCTCTACAGCAAATTTCAACAACATAAGTTGATAAGAGAGATTGGCGAAAGTCTCGCAAAGCAGTATTCAGTAAAATTTCTTTATCGTGATTTTAGGGAATTCTGGAAAGAAGGTATTGAAACTTCTAAACAAAGAAATATGTATCGTCAGCAATATTGTGGGTGTATTTATAGTGAGAAGGAAAGGTATTGTAAAACTTAATAGAGAGATTTTAACCACAAAGGTCACCAAGAATTCACAAAGGACACAGAGGATATAAAAATGTTTTTTTAAGAAGTATCATAAAGAATGTTATTAATTAATCTTTGTGAATTTTGTGCCTTCTTTGTGTTCTTTGTGGTAAAGATTCACCACAAAGGAAATAAATATGACTGAGAACGAATTAGCAAACAAAATTATTGGTTTGGCTATAGAAGTGCATAAGGCATTAGGTCCTGGACTGTTAGAATCGGCTTATAAAGAATGTTTGTTTTATAAGATAAAGCAAGCTGGTTTTTCAGTTGAGAAAGAGAAACCAATGCCTTTGGTGTTTGAAAATATTAAACTAGATTGTGGGTATAGGATTGACCTTTTAGTTGAGAATAAATTGGTTATTGAAATAAAAGCCGTAAATGCCTTAAATAATATTCATTTAGCACAGACTTTGACATATCTCCGATTAGGTAATTTCAAATTAGGTCTACTAATAAATTTCAATGTTCCCTTGTTAAAAGATGGTATAAAAAGAGTTATTAATTAATCTTTGTGAATTTTGTGCCTCCTTTGTGTTCTTTGTGGTTAAAGATTCACCACAAAGGTCACCAAGAATACACAAAGGACACAGAGGAAATAAATTATGTCCAAATATCAAGAAATTAATCTTGAAAAAATTAAAACTTACTCAGTCAAAGATAGACCAAGCAAAGTTTATATCAAAGACTTCATAAAAACTGATAAAAGCATCTCAACCAAAGAATTTGTTAATAGTCTTCCTGATATTTTAATGGGCAAAAAATTCAAAGAATTTTTATCACATTGTGAAAATGCTGTTAAAAACAAAAAGCCAATAATTGTTATGCTGGGCGGACATACTATCAAATGTGGTCTTTCACCGATTTTTATAAAGGCAATTGAAAAAGGAATAATTAATACAATTGCTGTTAATGGCTCGGTTTGCATTCACGACTTTGAGATAGCATTTTTTGGAAAAACTTCTGAGGATGTGGAATCAGCACTTGAGGATGGAAGTTTCGGAATGGGTGAAGAAACAGGGCGGATTATTAATCAAGTTATTAATAATGGTTATAGGTCTGGATTGGGTTTTGGAGAAGCTCTTGGTAAATATATTTTTGAAGAAAAACCACAATATTGTGAATTCAGTTTGTTAGCAAAAGCATATCAATATAATATTCCTGTTACAGTTCATATTGCAATAGGAACAGATATAATTCATCAGCATAAATATTGTGATGGTGAATCACTTGGTGGAGCGAGCTTCAGGGATTTCAAAATATTCACAAATCAAATTAAGGAACTGAATAACGGTGGAATCTTGATTAATTTTGGTTCTGCTGTGATTTTACCTGAAGTGTTTTTGAAAGCCGTTACTATTGTAAGGAATCTTAATTACCCCGTAAAAAATTTCTACACTGCGGTTTTTGATATGAATCTACATTATCGTCCGATGACGAATGTTGTTCAGCGTCCAACAAAAAGTAGTGGCAAAGGATATTACTTTGTTGGTCATCATGAGATAATGATACCCCTCTTCTGGTGGTCGCTTTTGGAAAAAATTTGACCACAAAGAAATTGAGAGTGCTGAAATTTTTTTACATTTGGTTCACTTCTATTATTTTGCTCTGTATCATTTGAAATTTTCAAAAGTTATTATTGATCTATTGTCGTAATTATCTTGTTTCTTATAAATATTTTACTCCCAATACTTGTTGAATTTGGATTACATCTTATACCAAAACCGGCAGGAAATAGATAAAATAACTTAATTCTTTCAGGATTCAAAATGGGAATATTATTACTACAGTATATTACAAATTATTCGGATAATTTGTAAAGTAGGGTATACAAATTATGAATTTAAATTGGCATGGAAATAAAATGAGAAAAAAAGTATTGTATTTTATTTCTCTCTTGTTCTTGTTTTCCAACATTTTATCTGGGGAAACCAAAGATAGTATACCAGAAAATCTTACAGAAAGAAATGCAACCAAAGCAATACTTTATTCTTTGTTCATTCCAGGTGGAGGTCAATTTTATAATAAAAAATACATCAAATCCGCAATTGAATTTACTGCTGAAACCCTTCTTATCGGATTTACTTTACACTATCATATCAAAATGAATAATGCTTATGAGAAATACGAACAAACACAAAATCAAGAAGATTATAATAAGTATTCTAATCTTTATGAAAAACGACAAAGTATGTTTTGGTGGTTGAGTGCTTTAAAATTTCTTTCTGTTATTGATTCATTCGTAGATGCTAAACTATATAATTTTGATGAGAAAAAAAAGAAAATTGAATTGAGGTTTGAAGGTAATAGTGTTTCTTTGAATTATAGATTTTGAGGATTTGAATTGTTACAACAAATTATTTAACTCAAGTTTCGCAGGTGGCAAATGGAACAGAGTTCCGTGTTACCCTGAAATAGCGAGCCCTCCTTCACATGGTTTCGGTGGGCAGGCAGGAGAACCCCATTGATAATACTATCTACGGGGTTTACCTGCCTTATCTTCGTTTATCTGAGGTGGATTAAAATTGTAACACGCTTCTCTGAAGCGT
>JAGMCF010000043.1 GCA_023129415.1 Candidatus Cloacimonadota bacterium | reverse complement strand
GAGAAATCTTGATAACCTGCGAACTAGAATTAAAAAGGAAAGGTCTTCTAATATACCTTGTATTACAATATGTAATGGAACTGGTTGTCATGCATTTGGTTCTGAAAAAGTTATCCAAGCCTTTTCAGATGAGATTGAAAAGAAGAACTTAACTGGAAAAGTAGCTATCAGAAAAACAGGATGTCATGGATTTTGTGAGCAAGGTCCGATTGTAGTTATTCATCCGGAAGGTATATTCTATCCAAAAGTTAAGATTGAAGATGTGCAAGAAATTATATCGGAAACAATTCTTAAAAAGAAACTAATAGATCGTTTACTTTATATTGATCCGAAAACAGGAGAAAAAATTGTATATGAAAAGGATGTACCTTTTTATAAGAAACAGCAAAGAATTATTTTTGGTAATAATGGATTAATAGACCCTAAGAATATAGATGATTATCTATCTGTAGGAGGTTATGAAGCTTTAAGTAAAGTTCTAAACGAGATATCCCCTGAAGAAGTAATAGATATTATAAAACAGTCTGGTTTAAGAGGTAGAGGAGGAGGAGGTTTCCCTACTGGTTATAAATGGTCATTCTGTAGAAAAGCAAAAGGTGATATCAAATATGTTATCTGTAATGCAGATGAAGGAGATCCTGGTGCCTATATGGATAGAAGCTTACTTGAGGGAAATCCCCATAGTGTGTTGGAAGGTATGATAATAGGTGCTTTTGCTATTGGAGCAAACGAAGGATGGATTTATGTTAGAGAAGAATATCCGATTGCAGTAGAGAATATAACAATAGCAATTAAACAAGCAAGAGAACTTGGTTTGCTTGGTAAAGATATACTCGGTTCCGGTTTTGATTTTGATATAAAAATTGCAAAGGGCGCAGGCGCATTTGTTTGCGGTGAAGAAACTGCTCTGATTGCTTCTATTGAAGGTAAAAGGGGAGTTCCAAGACAAAGACCACCTTTTCCAGTTCAAAAGGGTTTATGGGGTAAGCCAACAAATATAAATAACGTAGAAACCTGGGCTAATGTGCCGCAGATACTATCAAAAGGTGTAGAATGGTATTCAAAGATTGGAACCGAGAAAAGCAAGGGAACTAAAATTTTCTCCCTTGTAGGAAAAATTAACAATACTGGTTTGGTTGAAGTTCCAATGGGAATACCCCTCTGGGAAATCATTTATGAAATAGGTGGAGGTATTCCTAATAATCGTAAATTTAAAGCTGTGCAAACTGGCGGACCTTCTGGAGGATGTATCCCTACAGAATTGTTAGATCTACCTATAGATTATGATTCACTTACTCAAGCAGGTTCAATAATGGGCTCGGGTGGTCTGATCGTTATGGATGAAAACACCTGTATGGTGGATATTGCCAAGTATTTCCTGACCTTCCTTTTGGATGAATCCTGCGGAAAGTGTCTTCCCTGCAGAAAAGGTATCCAGAAAATGCTTGAGATTGTCACAGATATAACAGATGGAAATGGCAAAGAAGAAGATCTGGAAACTCTTGAGGAATTAGCTTATGTGATAAAAGATACTTCTTTATGCGGTCTGGGACAAACAGCCCCCAATTCTGTATTATCCACTCTCCGATATTTTAGACAAGAATATCTTGATCATATAAACAAGAAAAGATGTGAAGCAGCCGTTTGTAAAAATATTATTTCATCTCCCTGCCAACATACCTGCCCGATAGATACTGAAGCCCCTTTGTATATTGCTCTTATTGCCAGAGAAAGATATGAAGAATCTCTGGATGTAATAAAGAAAGAAAATCCTTTTGCTTCTGTTGTGGCTCGTGTTTGTCATCATCCTTGTGAATCAAAATGCCGTGCAGGTGAAGCTGGAAAACCTGTTGCAATTAGAGGATTGAAAAGATTTGTAACAGATTATGGATTAAAACACGGTTTATGTTTGAAAACTGATTCTGCTGTAGATAAAAATAAAGAAAAGGTGGCAATAATCGGCTCAGGTCCTGCTGGTCTTACCTGTGCATTCTACCTGGCAAAAAAAGGATATCAGGCAACTGTTTTTGAAAAATTATCTGTTGTCGGTGGTATGCTGATGACAGCTATTCCTAAATTTAGATTACCAAGGGAAATCCTTAATGCTGATTTAGAATTTATAAAAAGCTCCGGTTTTGAAATTCAAACTGAAAAAGAATTAGGTAAAGACTTTACTATACAAGAACTTTACGATCAGAATTTTAAAGCGATTTTCATTGCAACCGGAGGTCATCAATCGTGGAAACTGGGTATTCCCGGTGAAGACTCCAAAGGAGTATTATATGGATTGGAAGTATTGAAAGATATTAATATGGATAGAGAAATAAAGGTCGGGAAAAGAGTTGGAATTGTAGGTGGTGGAAATTCAGCAGTTGATGCTGCAAGAGCATTATTAAGAAAGGGATTATCCGAAACGGTTACAATTTATTATCGAAGAACAATTAATGAAATGCCTGCCTATCAGGAAGAAATAGATGCTGCACTTGAAGAAGGTATTGAAATAAAATTCTTAACTTCTCCCACGAAAATAATCTCTAAAAATGGAGTTCTTAAAGGTTGTGAATTTGTAAAAATGTCCCTGGGTGAAGTGGACACAACAGGAAGGAGAAAGCCTATTCCAATAGAAGGTTCGGAGTTTGTTACAGAACTTGATAACTTAGTTGTTGCTATCAGTGAATATCCGGATACTTCTTTCCTTGATAAGGGAACAGAACTACAGGTTACAGAAGGTGGTAATATTATCGTTGATCCGGAAACATTACAGACAACACAGGAGGGGATTTTTGCCGGAGGGGATATTGTGATGGCTTCAAACACAGTTGTTCAGGCAATCGCTGCTGGAAAAATCGCATCAGAATCTATTGAACAATTCCTGAAAGGTGAAGAAGTAAAAAGAGAATATAAATTAAACCGACCTTCCAAATACATTGAACCTCTTGAGCTTTCTGAAGAGGAATTACAGGAAATAAGATCACAAATAATGCCATACTTATCTCCTGATGATAGAAAAACCAATTTTGGAGAAGTTGAACTTGGATTTGACGAGGAACAAGCAGTAAAGGAAGCTAAACTTTGTTTGCGATGTGACCTTGAAACTAAAGAGGGTCAACAGTTTCTGGAAGAGCTGAAAAAGGCGAAGGAGTAGCCACAAAGACACAAAGGCACGAAGAAGAAATATGAATTTTAAACCTTTATCAGAAAAAGAAGAGTCTATTGCAAAGAAAATTGTAGATGCTGCTTATACTGTACATAAAGTTTTAGGTCCCGGTTTGCTTGAAAAAGTCTATGAAGTTTGTTTTTGTCATGAAATTTCAAAACGGGAACTCAAATATCGAAGGCAAGTATCTATTCCAATTATATATGATAAGATAAAATTTGATGAAGGTTTGCGTTTGGACGTTCTTGTAGAAGAACTTATAATCTGTGAATTGAAAGCTGTAGATGAAATGAATCCTCTATGGGAAGCACAATTACTAAGTTATTTGAAATTGACTGGTAAGCGTCTTGGATTTATTATCAATTTTAATGTTCCTCTGATCAAAGATGGAATAAAAAGAATCATTTTATGATCTTTGTGTCTTTGTGACTTTGTGGCTAAAAAAAGCGAGGTAAAATGCCAAATATAAAAATTGATGGTATAGATTTTGAATCACCGGAAGGCTGGACAATTCTGGAAGCAGCTAAATTCTTAGGATTGGAAATACCTACTCTATGTTATAATGAAGGTCTTTCTTCCTGGGGAGGATGCAGACTTTGTGTAGTAGAGATTGGAAAGGATGACAACACAAGACTTGTTTCATCTTGTACTTATCTTGTTGAGGAAGGACTTAACATCCGAACTGCATCAAGAAGGGTAGTTCGAGCAAGAAAGGTGTTGATTGAGCTTCTGATCGCTTCATGTCCAACCTCCAAAACAATTCAGGATTTGGCGGCAAAATTCGGTGTTCAGAAAGTGAGATTCAAACCTGATTGGGAAGACTGTGTTTACTGCGGTTTATGCGTAAGAATGTGCGAAGAACAAATGGGAGCTAAAGCAATTGGCTTTGTTGAAAGAGGTGGAAAGCTAAAAATCACAACTCCTTTTGATAGAAGGTCTGATGTCTGCCGTTTATGTGGTGCTTGTATGTATATCTGCCCGACATGCCAATTAAGATGTGATGGTCCAAATCCCGAAAATCTTGTATGTGGTGGTTGTTTAAATGTCCTTCAACCGACTTGTTTGGAGTATTATGATGATTATATGTGCTATGAAGGTCTCAAGGGTGACTGTGGGACCTGCATTAGAGAAGAACCGAAAAGATTAGCCACAAAGACACTAAGACACGAAGAAGAGGAATGAAGTATAAACCTTTATCTGCTTGTTTCCATCCGGCAATTGCCGGATGGGAATGCAATTTTTTGAAAAGTTTTACTTTGATTTCATTTGGGGAGATGAGATAAAATTAATTTGAAATACAATTTCTTTAGCAATTGTGTTCCCAAATACAATTTGGGAACAAGAAGGAAGAAGGAATATGAGTTTTAGAACTTTATTAAAATTAAAAATTATTATAATATTAGTGCCTTTGAGCCTTGGTGGTAAAAAAAATTAAAAAAAGGAGAATAAAATGAGTTTAACAAGATTAAATGCTTCAGCAGCAACTTTAACAAAAAACAGGACTGAAGGTTCTGTAAGTCCTTTTAGCGGGATGTGTGTAACCTGTGTTGATGGATGTATTGGTATGTGTGAAATCGGGAAATCCGCATACCGTGGTCATGAAGTAATCTACCCCCAACCTTTTGGCATAATTACTACAGCAGCTGAAAAGGACTATCCTGTAGATTACTCTCACTTTAATATTCTTGGAACTGCAGTTGGTGCTATCGGAATAGAAGCAGATAGCAATAAAGCCATCTTTCCCAATGTAGACTTAGAAACGACTATTGGAATTAAAAACAAAATGAAATTTAAACTTCCATTTATTATCCCTGGTCTTGGTTCAACCAATATAGCAAAGAATAATTGGCCTGGCATTGCTATTGGTTCTGCAATTTCTGGAACCGCACTTACTATCGGCGAAAATGTTGTTGGTATGGATGTGGAATCTAAATTTAACAATAAGAAAATTATTAAAGCACCAGATTTAGAATGGAGAATCAAACTATTCCGTGAATGGCAACAAGAAGGCTACGGAGACATCATTCTTCAAGCAAATGTTGAAGATACTATTCTTGGAGTTCAAGAATATGCATTAGCCAAACTGGGAGTAACAACAGTTGAGTTAAAATGGGGGCAAGGTGCAAAGGATATTGGCGGTGAAGTTAAGATCAAAAACCTTGAAAAAGCCCAGCTTCTTTATAAGAGAGGTTATGTTGTTCTTCCTAATCCTACAGATCCTAAGGTTATAGAAGCATTTAAAAAAGGTGCTTTCAAAGAATTTGAGCGTCATTCACGCATTGGAATGGTTACCAGAGATGGTTTCCTGAAACGAGTTGAAGAATTACGTAAATTAGGTGCAAAGAGAATATTCTTGAAAACAGGAGCATACAGACCTGCTGACCTCGCCAGAGCTATCAAATTCTCTTCAGAAGCAGAAATTGACCTGCTAACAATTGACGGAGCCGGTGGTGGAACAGGAATGAGCCCCTGGAGAATGATGAACGAATGGGGTGTACCTTGCGTTGAAATACATTCATTGTCTTATGAATATGCAAATAGATTAGATAAAAAAGGTGAGTTTGTTCCTGATTTAGCATTTGCTGGTGGATTTACTCTTGAAGACCAGATTTACAAAGGACTTGCTCTTGGGGCTCCTTATGTTAAACTGATCGGTATGGCAAGAGCACCTCTTGCTGCAGCAATGGTTGGCAAAACGATCGGTAAGAAGATCGATGAAGAACAAGTACCGGTTTATATTGAACGCTTTGGTGTAACCAAACATGAAATATTTGTGACTGCTCCAGAATTAGAAGAAAAATATGGGGATAGATTTAATGATATTCCAACCGGAGCAATCGGTGTTTATACCTACTATCATCGTTTGGCCCAAGGTATGCGACAATTAATGTGTGGAAGTCGTAAATTTGCGTTAAAACATCTTACTCGTGATGATATTGCAAGTATCACAAAAGAAGCTAATGAAATAAGTAAAATTACTTATATTATGGATGTTGACAAAGAGGAAGTAGATAAGATTCTTGAAAGTTAAAGACTATAACAATAATAAAGAACCCAACACAATAAAATAACAATAAAACAATAAAATAATGCCCGGGGATGGACATCCCCGGGCATATTAATAGAAATATTACTTATCCCCAATCAAGTTGAGGATGACATGCTTAATTTACTTTTCTTCAAATCATTAATTTTTTTCCTACAATTATTATAATCAGTATTTGTTTTATATGCAGATTTCTTATCTTCAAATTGTAAATTCACTTTCTGATCTGATTCTTTTAAGACAAATCTGCTTTCCTTGTCTGATGGGTAATTATCATTAGCCCGCTCAGAAATTTCAGAAAAATCTTCTTGAATATCTAATATTTTTGAAAATATCTGCCAATTTTCTAATTCTGCTGGTGGAGCTACAATTTTGTTAACCTTTTGAAAGACATTGTTGCTATTTACAAATGTTCCATTTGTTTCAAGAAATGTTGAAGAAGGAAGCACAACTTTTGCCATCTTTGCTGTTTCTGTAAGATAGTTATCCACGACCAGGAGGAAATCAAGATCATTTAGCCAGTTATAAGTCGCAAGTTTGTTGTCATACAATGGGTCTTCACCAAAAATCAAAGCAGAATTTATATTATTTAAGGATTTCGGGGCAGTAAATCCATAACTTTGTAAAGTTGGTTTATTTGCCAATTCTGAACAAGTTATGATACCAGAGCCTTGTTCTCCCAAATTTCCTTTTAAAATGCTCAAATTCAATATTGCAAGTTGAGTGTGATAATCCAATTCTGATTCTGAATAAACAAAAATCACTTTCCTATTTTTCACCAAAATATCTGCGAATTCATAGAATTCATCTTTATGGATTGTGGTTTGAAGTTTATGATTATATTCTGCAAAATTCTCAACAGATTTCACAATAGAATCTACATTATGACATCTATTTTCAATAAGATATTTTGCAAACTGATTAAATATTTCAATATAATTTTTAGATTGGATTTGAGTATTTGCAATTTTTGAGAATTTATTATTTTCAGAATTTAAAATCAACAATTTTTTTCCTTTTCGAATTGCTTCAATAATTTTTATTCCCAAAGTGTGGGATACATCTCCGACGAGAACGATTAAATCAGTTTCAAGCAAATCAGATGTTGGATTTGGAGAATAATTTATTCCAAGTTTATCTTGAATAACAGAGCCATTTAATTCCCAGGAAAATTTCTTTTGAATATTGAATTTTTTGGCGATTTGATTTATCAGAAACAGTTCTTCATTAGTAAAGTTTCCACTACTAAAGATTGCACAATTATAGCCTAATTCAGGTACTTTTTCTGATATTAACTTAAATGCTTCCTCCCAATTGCTTTTTTGTAAGGAATGCTCTTTCCGAATTAGTGGGGTAGTCAAACGACCTTTGTCCTGTAATACCTCATATCCAAAGTGGGCATTAAAGCAGACATTATTATCGGTAATGGGACTTTTTGCTCCTTCAGCTTTCATAATCAGATTACCAGCACTTGAATATTTTACCTGACAACCAGAACCACATAATCCGCAAGTTGTTACAGTTTCCGAAAAACTAATAGGAGCTGTTTTGATTTTTATATTTCTTGATGTTAAAGCTCCAACAGGGCATACATCAATACATTTTCCACAGCTTTCGCAAGATGTATTAATAAGAGGTTTCCCAAAGTCAGGAGCAACCAAAGTATGAAAACCTGTAGAAATATACCCCAATGCACCAACTCCTTGAATCTCTAAACAAGTTTGAATACATCTTCCACATTTGATACACTTGTTTGGATCTCTAAGAATAAATGGGTGACTATCATCTATAGGGTGCTTACTTACTTTCCCTATGAATCTTGTTGCTATTGCATGATAGTCTGTCGCATACTTTCGTAATAAACAGGTTTTATTTACTGAACATCCACACTCTAAACATCTTTCACTCTCATCAAAAACTTCCTTTTCCGTAAAAACCTTTTCCACTTCTTCAAAACATTTTATTCTTGTTTCAACATCAGTAATAGCACTTCTGACACGTGGTTTCTTATTGTAATTTTCATAATCAATTGAGGATAATTGAGTTACAGATTCTGCTTTTTTATTATAAAATATATCCTTCTCAGGTCTAATCTCCTCCCCTGATAAGAATTTATTAATACTTTGTGCAGCAATATATCCATCTGCAACACTTTCAATGGCTG
>JAGMCF010000042.1 GCA_023129415.1 Candidatus Cloacimonadota bacterium | reverse complement strand
TAACCTGTTTGGGTGACCCTGATGGTGAGAAAGGTAAGCTGAAACAGGGTGGAAAAGGTATCAATTATAATGGTGTGTTAGGAATAGATCAACTTATTGCATATTTTTTAAAAATAAAATAAAATAGTTATAATGGAAAGTAACTTTAATTTCGAAACTATCTTCTTTAAAGCATAAAATTCACCTTAAATTATTTTAAATAGAGGTAAGATGAGCCAGATCAGGAATCTTTTAGATGTAAAATTTGCCAAAGATATATTTTTTGAACTTATGCCGGAGTGGAAGGGCTCTGCGATAAAAATAAAGATACTCAACGGAGGTATCACCAATAAGCTGTACCGGGTGTGCTCTGAAAAAGGGGATATTACCGTAAGAATCTACGGCGATAAAACAGAGACTTTTATTAATAGAGACATAGAAGCGGAAACCATGAAGAGAATAGCTAATGTAGGCATATCGCCCAGGTTAGTAAAATATATGCCTGGACATAGGGTTACGATTGTGGAATTTATCCCGGGTTATGTATTAAAAAACTGTGATTTCTTAAAGGAAGAGCTTCATGAAAAGATTGTAAGGCCAATAAGGAAAATTCACAAAAGTGGAGTCGTGCTGCCCTATCTCTTTGACCCTTTAAGTGAAGTGAAGAAGATATACAGGGTTTTGAATAATCTGGAAATTAATTGTCCGGAGTTTGATATTAAGGATGTAATTAAAAATCTGGAAAAACTCTCTGAAATTGCAAATATACCAGAGAGTGAATTTACAGCAAGCCATAATGATCTGTTAGCGGATAATTTTGTATTGGTTGAAGATGGCCATCGAGGAAAATATAACGAACCGATGTATCTTATTGACTGGGAATATGCAGGGATGGCGCCTTGGTACTATGATATAGCAGATATGTTCCAGGAGATATTAGTTCCATGTGATGTAGAGAAAAATATAGTAGAGCATTACTGTGAGGGTAAGGAGTTTGAAAAGACCTTCTATCTAATTGATCTTTTTAAACCCTTTCCCGATATCTACTGGTTCCTCTGGAGCATAATCCAGCACAATATTTCTAAGATTAAGTTTGATTTTTATAATTACGGAAAAGTGAAATATGAAAATGCTCAGTGTAATATTAAGTTTATTCAAGACGAATACAGTTTAAAAATATGAACTTACCGATAGGCAAGCATCTATCAATTTAGGTAAATTATTGTATGACAGGGGACGGTTGCAGAATCATAAAGCAAGAAAGGAGGGGTAAAATAAGTAAAGTTTAAATTTCGGAAACACCACGCCTGTAAAAACTTGAGCATTGATTAGTAAAATTTTGAAAAGGAGAAAAATAATGAAAAGAATAGTTAAATTAACAGTTTTTTTAGTCCTTGTATCATTAGTGCTTTTCGTCGTCGGTAGTCAGGTAATAGCAGCATCTTCTTCAAATGTATTACGTCTTATCACATGGGCTGGTTATGCGCCAGAAGAGCTTATTGCAAAATTTAAAGCAGAGACAGGTATAGAAGTTGAGGTTATTCTTAGTAATAATGAAGAGATGATCGCAAAATTACGAGCTACAAGAGGCGGTGGTTTTGACCTTGCACAGCCTTCACAGGACAGAATTTCTTCTGTAGTGGCTGAATACGGTATTTATCAGCCGATCGATTATTCAAAGGTTAACCTTGATCAGCTTGATCCTTCTTTAGTTGCAGCCGTTAAAAAGAACACTCTTGTTGATGGCAAGTCCTATGGAGTACCACATGTTTATGGAACTTCAGGACTTATTGTTAACTTTGAAAAAGCACCGGATGTAAAAGATTATAAAGACCTGCTTGATCCTAAATATACCGGAAGAGTTTCCTACAGGATGAAAAGACCTACTCTCTGTGCTATGGGATTTTCATTTGGATATGATCCCTTTGAACTTTACAATGACCTGGAAGGTTATCAGAAATTTCTTGATGACATTTCAGAAAAACTTATTGCTGCTAAGCCTGTTCTAAGAATTTACTGGGACAGTGGTGATCAACTTCTTGAATTAATGAGATCAGGCGAAGTTTGGGCAGCAATGGGATGGGAACAAGCAGGATGGAAACTCCATGAGGAAAACCCAAACATCGACTATCTTGCTCCAACCAGTGGTGCATTGGCATGGGTGGATACATTTGCCATTCCAGCAAAATCTGAAAATGTTGAAGGTGCATATAAATGGATTAACTTTATACTCAGACCGGAAAATGCAGCAGTTTTTACTAATGCAGAAAAATATGGTACAGCATCAAAAGATGCCGGCAAATATCTTGATCCACATATTGCTGACAATTTTGCCAGAGGATTACCTCCTGAAGTTCTTGCAAATATAAACTGGTATCCTACAGTACCTGTAGGACTTGAAGAGATGGAAGGTAAAGTAATGGATAGAATCAGGGCTGCAAAATAAGTTAATTAAGCAGGCAGTGTTTCCACTGCCTGCTTACTCTTTTATAATAAATATTAAACGGAAGGTGCTTAAATGCAGATTGCGTTATCTGTAAAAAATATTTCTAAAAAATTTGGCAATTTTACAGCTGTAAATGATATTTCCTTCGATGTGGAGGATGGAAAATTTTTCTCAATACTGGGACCTTCTGGTTGTGGAAAAACTACATTATTAAGAGTGATTGCCGGTTTTTTTCAACCAGAAACCGGATCAGTCGAAATCGGTGGGAAGAATATGCTTGGAGTTGAGCCTAATAAAAGACCGGTGAATCTTATCTTTCAAAATCTCGCTTTATTTCCCATGATGAATGTTTATGATAACATTGCTTTTGGCCTTCGAAGAAAAGGCGAGAAAGGTAAAAGTGTTGAGCAAAAAGTAAATTCAATGCTGGAAAGAGTAGGACTTTCAGGTTATGGATTAAAGAAGATTAATCAGCTTTCCGGGGGACAAAACCAAAGAGTTGCTATTGCGCGATGTCTGGTTCTTGAACCATCGGTTCTTCTTCTGGATGAGCCCCTGGGGGCTCTTGATGCTAAGTTGAGAGAACACATGAAAATTGAGCTCAAAAAACTTCAGGCTGAAGTGGGTACTACTTTTGTCTATATAACCCATGATCAATCAGAAGCTATGGTTATGAGCGATTATGTGGCAGTCATGAATGCCGCTCATTTTGAACAACTTGACACCCCTCAGAACCTTTACAGTAACCCGTCTTCAGCTTTTGTTGCTCAATTTGTTGGAAAAAATAATAAGTTTATTGCAAAACAAAGAAAGGATGAAAATGGTAACTTTTTTGCCGAAACAAAAGACGGTCATAGTTTTAAATTAAGCAGGCCCGTTGATTTAAAAGATGATAATTCTATCGAATTGTACGTCAGGCCAGAGGCTATGATAATCAATCCAAAGGTTACAAAAGAAAATTTCAATATCCTGAATGTTAGTGTCGAAGCAATACTCTTTGATGGCGGTAATAGCAGGCTTCTGGTTGTACCTGAAAATTCCAAACAAGAGCTTATTGTCTCTCTACCACAGAACAGGCAATTTGATTATATAAAAGCTAAGGACAAAATAAAAATAGGTTGGGATCCTGAAGCTGCTGTATGCTTCAATAAAACAGATGGTAAAATATATGAAAAACTCTAAAATATCTAAAATAAAATGGAGTTTTATTATATTCTTCATCCCGGTTTTTTTATGGTTATTTTTATTAATTGTACTTCCACATCTCGAGCTTCTTCGAATGTCATTTCAGGGAAGGTCAGGGTTTACTCTTGAAAATTATCGCGCTTTTTTTGCCGAACCGATTTATTGGCTTACATTCGCGCGGACAGCGTTATATTCTATTCTTGTAACATTCATTGTTCTGATTATTGCCCTACCTATTGCGTTTTTCATTACAAAAGTTGTTAATTTAAAGATACAGGGAGCATTGTTGGTTTTACTTCTAGTTCCATTCTGGGTTAGTGAACTAATCAGAGTTTACGGGTGGATGATACTCTTACGGGAAAGTGGTATTCTTAACCATTTTTTAGTAGGACTAGGTTTATTCAAGCAGCCCACAGAGATGCTTTACAATGATATTACTATGATAATGGGTCTGGTTTATACATCTATGCTTTTTATGATTATACCAATTATTGGTGTAATGGAAAGTCTTGATGATTCTCTTATCGAAGCAGCCTACGACCTGGGTGCCAAGAAGATAGCTATATGGCGTGAAATTATTATTCCCTACTCAATGCCTGGAATTATGTCTGGAAGCATAATCGTATTCATGCTGGTTCTTGGCAGTTATCTGACTCCAAAACTCATGGGCGGTAAGAATTCTCTATGGTTTACTGAACAAATATATAATCAGATAATAACTTATTTTAACTGGAATCAGGGAGCTACATTTGGTTTTCTGCTGTTAGTCTTATCCTCACTTATAGTATGGGTCGCATTGAAATTAACAAAACAGGATTTCAGGAAGGTAATTAAATGATACGAACATTACCAAACTCTAAAAGTTATTTATCGGGTTTCAGATTTTTTACCCTTCTCTATTTTGTCTTCCTATTTGCTCCACTTGTTGTAATAATGGTTCTTGCATTTAACGACTCCATGTTTCCATCTTTACCATGGAAAGGATTTACTCTTGACTGGTTTTTTGGAGAAGGACCTGAAAAAATAGGTATATTTTATGACAAAATGAATTTAAGAAGTATAGCAACTTCCTTTAAAGTTGCAATTTCAGTTTCTATACTTTCAACTGTTGTAGGAACTATGGCCGCTTTTCTCTTTGAACAGGAAGATTTCAAGTTTAAGGGTACTTTATATTTCCTGATGGTTGCTCCATTGGTAATACCCGGAGTAATTCTTGGTATATCCATACTGTTATTTTCTACTACAGTAGGATTATTTTTTGAAAATACTTTTGGAATTGATATAAAAATACTTATGCCAGGTTTCTGGCTTATAGTATTTGGACAGTTTTCATTTATAACTACTATTGTAACAATAGTCATTTCTGCAAGACTCAGAAAATTTGATAGGACACTTGAAGAAGCTGCATCTAATCTTGGTGCAAATCGATTTGCAGTTATCTGGTTTATTACCCTTCAATATCTCAAGCCTTCAATTATAGGAGGAGCTGCAATAGCATTCCTTCTGTCCTTTGAAAATTTTAATACAACGACATTCCTTATTAGTTCTCGACCTACCCTGCCTATAATTTTATATCAACAGGTAAGGGATGGATCGACACCGGTTATAAACGCAATATCTTTTATTCTGATAGTGAGTGTCTCAATTATTGCAGTAGCAAATTTATATTATAGGAACAAAGAAAAAAATTAGCTAAAGGAGAAGGTAGATAAAAAAGTTATTGAGAAAAATCCTGACTTTGACACTTTATTTCATGAAATCCCTTGTGGAAAAGGTATCAATTATAATGGTGTG
>JAGMCF010000041.1 GCA_023129415.1 Candidatus Cloacimonadota bacterium | reverse complement strand
TGATGTTCGCATCAATCAATTGGTTAAAACAGGTGCGGAAATTATTGCAGTTGCTTGTCCATACTGCTTGCAAATGTTTGAAGAAACCATAAAATCAATGGAACTAAATATTCAAGTTATGGATATTGCTGAGATACTTTGGGAATCGCTTAGTTAGGGCTAATCAATGTATATTTTACAAAACTATACTATTCATATATGAAAATAAGTGGAGTAAATGAAATTCATTTATACAGTAATTAATTTTAATTTCGTTTATGTGGAGTAAGAGAAAATGTCAAACAGTCTAATAGAAATTTTTGAGGATAAAAAACTCATAGATAGAATTAAAACACGTTTGCCATACTTGTTTCAACTTGCAGAGTTAGAAAGCTCAAGAGCAGGAAAGATTGGAATGGAAGTTGGCTCTCTTCGTGAGAGAATAATTGTTGCTTTGCTCATCTATAAATTTGGAGAAGTGAATGTGGAGACAGAAATCCCTATAACAGAACCAGAGGTTGATGTAAGATTGTTTAATGTACCTATATCTATAAAAACAATAACTGCTAAAGGATTTGGTGGAGTTAAACTTATATGGACAGTAGATGCTGAAAAGGCAAGAGAATTCCGTAAAACTTATTTTCCACATTGTGACATTTTACTTATACGAATTAATTGGGGTGATACAGGTGGATTTTATTACATACCCTTAGAAGTCCAGAAAAGACTTTTTGATAAGGTTGGAAGAGAAGGATATATCAAACTTCCTAAACCAGGAACAAATCCAAGAGGTGTAGAGATAACCAAAGAAGCATTATCAAGTTTAGTTGAAGATGAGATGTCCAAGGTTATTGAAATACCTTGGCAAAAGACAGAAATTGAATACAATCCATTCAAAAAATGGGTAGATTATTGGAGTGAAGATTAAGATGAAAACCAATCGAAGAAAAAGAGGAACTCAAACAAGCTCCTTTGGTTCTCCGGGTAGAGTAAATCATGATTCTACTCCTTTTTATACAAGCAAATTATATGAGGGTTTACCTAAGGAGCAAAAAGTCAAATATGTAGAAAATCTTATCCCTTCGCAGTTTTTGGATAAAATCTTTTGCAAATCTTCAGAAAACATGGAAGAGTTACCTGATGATAGTGTTCATCTGATGGTTACCTCACCGCCTTATAATGTAGGAAAAGAATATGACGAAGATTTTACACTTGAAGAATACTTAGAATTTTTAAAACGTATATGGAAAGAAATTCAAAGGGTGCTTGTTCCTGGAGGAAGAGCATGTATAAACATAGCAAATTTGGGGAGAAAACCATATATTCCTCTACATACTTTTATAGTTAAAGATATGCTTGATTTAGGATTTCTTATGCGAGGAGAGATTATATGGAATAAAGCTTCAAGTGCAAGCCCTTCAACTGCGTGGGGTAGTTGGCTTTCTGCTTCTAATCCCACTTTACGGGATGTTCATGAATATATTTTAGTCTTTTCTAAAGGTACATTTTCAAGAAAGAATATGAATAAGAAAAAAAACACGATCTCTAAGGAAGAATTTCTTGAGTTTACTAAAAGCATTTGGACATTTCCAGCAGAACCCGCTCATAAGGTAGGACATCCAGCACCATTCCCAGTAGAACTTCCATATAGGCTAATTCAACTTTATACATTTGAAGAAGAAGTAATTTTAGATCCATTTATTGGAAGTGGGCAAACAGCAATATCTGCAATAAAAACAAATAGGCATTATGTTGGATATGATATAGACAGCGAATATGTAAAATTAGCAGAAAGACGAATTAAAGAATTTTATATTAATTTTACATCTCCCAAATTATTTGATTTCAATAATAAGAAGAATAAATAATGAAAGATTATGAGATAGCAGATCTGAATTTCTTCAATTGTAAATTGTTATAATTATAAAAAATGCATTACATACAAAACTTATTAAAAGGAAATAAGATTGCCATTGCCAGAACAATTACTGCAGTTGAAAATGGCACTGATTCAAAGATTTTAGAAGAAATCTTTCCATATACTGGTAAAGCATATCATATTGGCATTACAGGTCCACCTGGAGCCGGGAAATCTACACTTGTAAATGTTATTGCCAAAAAATTACTAAAAGAGAATAAAAAAATTGGTATCATAGCCGTTGACCCAACATCGCCTTTTTCCGGCGGTGCTTTACTTGGTGACCGTATTAGAATGACTGATTTAGCATTAAATGAGAATGTCTTTATAAGAAGTATGGCATCAAGGGGTAGTCTGGGTGGATTGGCACAGAAGACAAAAGATGCTGCTCTTGTGCTCGATGCTTCTGGTATGGATTATATTTTGATTGAAACAATTGGTGTGGGTCAGGTGGAATTGGATATTGCTCAAGTCTGCGATACCACTGTAGTTGTTTTAGTCCCGGAATCTGGAGATTCAGTTCAAGCAATGAAAGCAGGACTACTGGAAGTTGCAGATATATTAGTAGTTAACAAAGGGGATAGGAAAGGAAGTGACAGTTTAATTATGGAGTTGAAATTTGCCTTTGAACTACGAGAACAGAAACTGGGCTGGCATTATCCAATACTCAAAACAACAGCTATTGAAAACATTGGTATTGAAGAACTTGTTTCAACAATAAAATCCCATAAAGAATATTTAGAGAAGAGTCATAAACTTGATGAAGAGAGAAAAACAAAATTAACATTGCGAATACATGAATTAATTGAAGAGAACATCAAATCGCACCTGAAAGAATATGTTATTAATAAAGATGAACTTGAGTTCTTGATAGACAAAATATATCAGCGTAAAAACAATCCTTACAATATAGCAAATGAAATTACTAAGAAGGTTTTAGAAGGACGGGGAGGATAAAAATAGCACACAGAAAAACACAGATTAAACTGATTATCACAGAAAAATATGAATCTTTTTTAAATAATATTTTTTTTCAGTGTTTTTTATGTCTTATTAGTGTTTATCTGTGTAGAATTACTATTATCCTCCAAAGAAGGATTCATAGGAGTTTCGATGAGTAAAGAAAATTGGAAAGAAAAACTGCAAAAATCTAAAGAACGAGATTTTAAGTTCTCCACAGTTTCTAATTTACCTATTAAACCGCTTTATACACATGATGACATCCAAAATTTTGATTATAACCAAAAGTTAAATTATCCCGGAGAATTTCCATTTACTCGTGGAGTATATCCCAATATGTATCGTGGAAGACTCTGGACAATGCGCCAATTTTCAGGTTTTGGTACAGCCAAAGACACTAATAATAGATATAAATATCTTTTGAAACATGGTCAAACTGGATTGTCCGTTGCCTTTGATTTCCCAACCCTTTATGGACGAGATTCTGATGACTCATTCTCACTCGGAGAAGTTGGTAAATGCGGAGTTGCAATTGATACTCTCAGAGATATGGAAACACTCTTTGATGGCATTCCTCTTGATAAAATATCAACCTCAATGACGATCAATCCACCTGCTGCTATGCTTCTGGCAATGTATATCGTAGTAGGAGAAAAACAAGGATTACCTGCAAAGGTTCTAACAGGTACTATTCAAAACGATATGCTAAAAGAATATCAGGCACAAAAAACATGGATTTATCCGCCTGAACCATCGATGCGGATTATTACAGATACTCTTGAATATTGTTCTGAATATGTTCCTAAATGGAATACAATATCAATCTCCGGTTATCATATACGAGAGGCTGGTTCAACTGCATTACAGGAACTTGCTTTCACATTGGCAAATGGTTTAACTTATGTTGAGTATGGTATCAAAGCAGGTTTGCCTGTTGATAAGTTTGCTCCAAGACTTTCTTTCTTCTTTAATTCTCATTTAGATTTTTTTGAAGAAATTGCAAAATATCGTGCAGCACGAAGAATTTGGGCAAATGTGATGCGTGATAAATATAAAGCGCAAAATCCTCGTTCGTACTTAATGAGATTTCATACCCAAACAGCAGGTTGTACTCTCACTGCACAACAGCCAGAGAATAATATTATTCGAACTGCATTTCAGGCATTAGCACCAGTATTGGGCGGAACTCAATCATTGCATACAAATTCAATGGATGAAACCTATGCTTTGCCAACAGAGAAAGCAGTGAAGATTGCCTTGAGAACCCAACAATTAATTGCATACGAAACAGGAGTTGCAAATACTATAGACCCCTTGGGTGGTTCTTATTTTGTAGAAGCATTGACAGATAAATTGGAAAAACTTACTTATGAATACTTTGATAAAATAGAGACATTAGGTGGTGTGGTTCCAGCAATTGAGAAAGGATTTTTCCAAAGAGAGATCTCTCGTAGTGCTTATGAATATCAAAGGGCATTAGAGAAGAGAGAGAAGTACCATATTGGCGTTAATATATTCGAGGAAGAAGAAAAGGTGGATATTGAAACTTTAAAAATTTCTGAAGAGGTTGAGAAAAATCAAGTTAAAGATCTCAAGCAAATAAAAGAAGACCGTAATAATGTAAAAGTTAAAGAAAATTTAAAACAGCTCCGTAATGCAGCAGAAAACCGTGAGAATCTGATGCCACATATACTAGATTGTGTAAGAGCTTATGTCACGCTGGGTGAGATGTGTAATACATTAAAAGAAGAATTCGGTATTTATCATGAACCGATAATTTTTTGAAATGATAAATATTAAAAGTTTGATACAAGATTAGCATATAATATTCCAAAGGAGTTTATTTTATTTTTAATAGAAGGTTTGTTTCATTACTTTAAGTTAAGAAAACATAAAAATTAATTTGGAGGAAAAATTAAAAAGGCAAAAAAATTGTTTAATATGGGAGTTGCTTATAACGAAAAAGGTAAAAAAGATATTGCTATTGAATGTTATAAGGAGGCAGAAGCAAACTTCGACAAAGCCATAAAATGCTTTCAGCAAGCACTTGAAATCAATCCAGATTTTGCTGAAGCATATTTTAATATGGGAATTTCTTATAACGAAAAAGACAAAAAAGGTAAAGCTATTAGATGTTATAAGAAGGCAATAGAAATTAATCCAGATTATGTAAAGGCATACTATAATATGGGTCAAGCTTATTGTGATAAAGGTGATGGTTATAAAGCTATTAGATTTTATAAGAAAGCAATTAATATCAACCCAGAAGATGCAGAGGCATACAATAATTTGGGCGATGCTTATTGTAACATAGACAAATATAAAAAAGCCATAGAATGCTATAAGAAGGCAATAAATATCAACCCAGGAGATGCAGAGGCATACAATAAGTTAGGTGATGCTTATGGTAAAAAAGGCGTTCTTTTTCGTAATGTCCCACCTCTAAAAACATATTTGTTTCAAAAAGCGAGTGATTATGATAAAGAAATAGAATGCTTCAAAAAAGCTGCTCAATTAGGTTGTAAATCTACTCAGGATTTTTTACGAAAGAATGGTATTTCTTGGTAGGTATTTTATCTCAAAAATTTTACATAAGTGAACTAATAACATTAAATAATGTGGAGGAAAAAATGAAGAAATTAGATATAAAAAGCCTGATAATAGGAGTATTGGCTATAATAGTAATATTTGCTATTGTATTGATTATCATCTTGCTTGGTGGAATAAATAATGAACACAAAACGATTGTATCAGATGATGCAGTCGCATACAATAATAGGGGAGTTGCTTATGGTAATAAAGGCAACTACGATAAAGCGATAGAATGCTTTCATAAAGCAATCAATATCAATCCAGATGATGCAGAAGCATACTATAATATGGGAATTGCTTATAGATATAAAGGCAACTACGATAAAGCGATAGAATGCTTTCAGAAGGCAATCAATATAAATCCAGAATATGCAGATGCATACTCTAATATGGGATTTGCTTATGGAGAAAAAGGCAACTATGATAATGAGATAGAATGCTATCAGAAAGCAATCAATATAAATCCAGATTTAGCAGAAGCATACTATAATATGGGAATTGCTTATACAGAAAAAGGAAACCATGACAAGGCGATAGAATACTTTCAGAAGGCAATCAATATAAATCCAGAATATGCAGATGCATACTCTAATATGGGGTTTGCTTATGGAGGAAAAGGCAACTACGACAAAGAGATAGAATGCTATCAGAAAGCAATCAATATAAATCCAGATTTAGCAGAAGCATACTATAATATGGGGTTTGCTTATGGAGGAAAAGGCAACTACGACAAAGAGATAGAATGCTATCAGAAGGCAATCAATATAAATCCAGAATATGCAGATGCATACTCTAATATGGGGGTTGCTTATAAAAAAAAAGGCAACTATGACAAAGCGATAGAGTGCTATCAGAAAGCAATTAATATCAATCCAGATGATGCAAAAGCATACATTAATATGGGAAATGCTTATGGAGAAAAGGGCAACAATGAAAAAGCGATAGAATGCTACCAGAAGGCAATTAATGTAAATCCATATTTAGCAGAAGCATACTATAATATGGGAATTACTTATGGAGAAAAAGGCAGCTACGACAAAGCGATCAAATGCTGTAAAAAAGCAATCAATATCAATCCAGATTATGCAGAAGCATACTATAATATGGGAATTACTTATGGCAAAAAAGGCAGCTACGATAAATCGATAGAATGTTTAAAAAATGCTGCTCGATTAGGTGATAAAGATTCGCAGGAAATTTTACGAAAATTTGATATTTTTTGGTAGGTATTTTAAATTGGGGTAACATAAGTGAAAAATGATTTCTAAAATTTGTATGATTTTTATAAATTCATAGAATGCTTTCATAAAGCAATAAGTATCAAATCACATTAAAAAGATTCATACAAGATAAAAATAATTTTTATAAACGATAAAAATAATCTTCATTAAATTCATTTAGTATAATTTATAAAATTATAGGATAATGCTAGGCATAAGTGGCGGGGGGATAAGAACTCGAGCCATGTTAAAGTCACAACTGACTAAATAAGTAAGCAAAGTTCTAAACCGCAGTATATAGCGCGTCCATTTTCATGCCTTTGTTATGTAGTAAATAAAGAAAATAGCTAATTACATATTTTTTTGTCTATTACGCCTATTTTTTCATTAAAAATATTTCAACTTTTGGTATATTTCTCGCCAATCGCCAACGTTGTTTTTTTGTTCTTTACCAAACGTGATTCCTGACGAGTTATCTTTATAACGCTTAAAGAATTCAATAGTATTTTTCTTTTTTTCTTGTACATCACTTTGAATGTCTTCGTCCTTTTCTGAACAATAAAAGCACGAATTCCAATCCGGAAAATCTTCTTCTATATTTGAAGCTGTTAAGTTTTCCGGCCACTTTACAGCTGTATGCTTAATAAGTTTTGGTTGCCCTTTAACTTTGCAAGGCACATCATATTCAACAACCCGAGCCAAGTTAGTATTATTATAAAGGTCTTTTGCAGATTTTGCGAGAACAGCTCCAGCCCACATTTGTTGCTTTTCGAGGTAGTGAGCTTCGATAAAGGGCTTACCCAAAATAAAGACGGGATCATAACTTACCATACATTCTCCAAAGGAAATAGCTCCTCTAAGCGGGATATTAATGCAAATTGATTGTGCAATTAACAAACTGCACATAAAGATCATTGAATCAATAATGTTTTTAGGAATTGAAAATACAGATTTTTCACCCAAGGGAAGATATAAAATTATGCTGTCTGCGAAATATAAAATCCCTGGTTTGAGTTTATCACCGCTGAAATGATTAAAACGTTCAAAGTCATTTTTTACAATTCTGTAGGCAAAGTAAGTAGATCGAATAATTCCTCCTATAACTTTATCACGCATTTCCTCAATTCCTAATGACTTCATACGAGATCCAAAACCTATAATATCTAATATAGCCACAGCACCAAAAAAACTTTTTTCTTCTTTATTCATGATTATTTCCTTGAAATTATTTAATTTTTAGCATATTTTTTAATAGTATTCCTTGCAAACTCTTTTTTTCTTATTATTTTAGTATAGTTTTTACATTCTCTTTTCATATGCTTTATTACTTCTACATCTAACGACAATCATCACCTGCTGTGAGATTTATTGCGTTTGCACAATGAATCTTCAAAAATGCTTTCAATAATTATAAAAATCTTAAAATCATCGAATAGCTCTCGCAGTCAGGTGAATTAATTTTTTATGTTGTATTAATTATTATTGATATTTACCAAAATTATTTAAAATCAGGCTAATTAATTTTGATATATTTATTTCTGATTCTGATTTTAATGATTCTTGAAAATCTTGACTATTGTTTGCTATCTTAGATATAAGCAAATCTAAAATACTACTTTCATTTGTTTGATAATATGCGTTAAGTAAATAAAAACTTGAATCATTAATGTCTGATTGAAATAATATCAAATGTATGACTTCTTTAAGTACCGTGAAATATTCTTTATTTATTTTATTTTGTATTTTTTTATAATCAATGTCATTTTCAGCCGTTAGCTCAAGATATTTATTTGAAAATATCTCAAAGATATCCAAAATTGTATTTATCTGACTTTCAGTAAATCTTGTATTATAATTTTCATAAAATGAATCATCAAAATCGATATCCTCACAAATAAGTCCTAAATTAATTGGCTCATTTAGAATATCTTTAATTATTTCTATGCATTTATCATTTTGATCAGCTAATAGACGAAACCTTATATCAAGATATAAGTTCTTTGATTTTTTTAAATTATAATATATTCCTAGAAAATGCCATTTATCAGAAAATTTCCCAATTAAAGTATCCCTTAATTTTCTGATGTGATATCTAGTAAAATCTATTTTCTTTCTTTTTGAAGTTTCGTCAAATATTATTTTATACTCTTCTTCAGATATTTCATGTCCTTTATCTTTGTAAAAATATACTCTTGATTGTAACCAATTCTTATTCAAATTTATTCTCCGTTTATAAAATATATTATACAGAACTATGAAGTATAATATATTATCTAATGTTTATCATAATTATTAATAGTATTCCTTGCAAACCTTTTTTTCTTATTATTTCAGTATATTTTTTTATTCTCTTTTCATATGATTTATTATCTAAACATCATTTATTTATAAATTTAGTTTACCAATTTTTTATAATTTGTAAATGATATTTTATTATATTAAACAAAATAAATATTTATTTAAATTATTGTCAATAATCATTACCTTTTTGACAATTAAATTTTAAATAAAAAATACCCTTTGACATCACTAATTTTAAATGTAATTTTTGGTTTTTTTGATTGACTATTATTAAATTAAATATTACATAATTTTGTTTAGAATTCAGTATTGTTACTCAAAAGAAAGTTAATAACTTTTTATAATTATTGACATATAAATTTATATTTAATTTAATTTATAAAAAGTTTTAAATATTTTATTTACTAAAGAATTATTAGGAAATTTGCAAAAATTGTGATTATTTGGTTACCTAAAATGTAATAAAAAATTTGTAATTGACATTTTATTTGTTCACCCTGTGGAATAGTTCACTCAATGAAATATATAAATATATTTCCCATTATAAAAGGAAATTTATTCTACAGGGTAAATTAGAAATTAGGATTTAAGGGTTAGAAGTTATGGCAAAGTTAGAGGATTTAGAGATATTTCAAGATGGGCTTAGTTTAGTAAAAGCTGTTTATAGTATAACTAATAAATTTCCAGAAAAAGAAAAGTTTAACTTAACATTACATCTAAACAAAACAGCTGTTCAAGTTGTGTCCAATATTTGTGAAAGTTATGGAAGAAAAACCCAGAAAGATAAGGCACATTTTTTAGACATTGCTTACTCCTCTCTTATTGAAGCAATTGGACAATTATATATTGCTAAGACCTTAGGTTACATATCAGAAAAGAAACTTTCGGATGCTAAAACATTTGTTGAAAGATATAAATCTAAAATTTTAAAATTCAAGCATAACCTAAAATAATTGATATTACTTCTAACTTCTAACATATTACCTCTAACCTTTGAGGAGCTATGAACTACAAACTAATGATTTTTGATATAGATGGCGTCTTTACAGATGGTGGAATGTATTACAACGATTCCGATGAAGTCTGGAGAAGATTTAATACAAAAGATGGGCTTGGAATTAGACTCCTTCAGCAAACTGGAATCATATCCATCATTCTTACAGGTAAGGAATCGAAAGTAGTTAGCAAACGAGCAGAGGTTCTAAGAATAAATTATGTTTATCAAAATGTGAAAAATAAGCTCAAAAAACTTCTTGAAATAGCTAAAAAATTTAATGTTGAATTGAATCAAATTATTTATGTAGGTGATGATTGGAATGATTTCACTGTACTTGAAAAAGTTGGACTTCCGATATGTGTAAGTTCTTCTCCTGATGAGATAAAAAAAATTTGTAAGTATATTACAAAACATGAAGGTGGAGATGGTGCTGTTCGTGAAGCAATAGAATATGTGCTTAAAAAGGAAGGTTTATATAAAAAAGCCATTAATATGTTTTTAGATTATCTTAATAGTTTAGAATGAAATTAATCCTAATTTTAAGCATTGCTTTTTTCTTATTTTCCTGTCAAAGAAGAGAGAATATAACTCCTCAAGAAAATCAAATTTTAAAAGGTATTGAAATTACCGATTCAATCATTGTTTATAGTTCTTCTCAAGAAAAAATAGGCTGGATATTAAAAGCTGATTATTTAAAAAAGTTGACAGACGAAAATAAATTAAATTTCAAAAAAATAAAATTAGAGATTTTTAATCCAGAAGGAATAGTTTCTTCAACAATTTATGCTGATAGTGCAGAGGTTGATGATAATAAAAATATGATTATTGCGAAAGGAAATATAAAAGTCTTTTCCCAAGAAGGTGATCTGTTTGGCAATACTCTTACATGGGACAGAAATAAGGATAAAATTATCTCAGATGATTGGGTCAAAATTATTAAGGATGGAAACACAATCTGGGGAGAGAGATTACGAACTGATTCAAATTTTGAACATGTTGTTATACAAAAAGCTTCAGCTGAAGGTGAAATAAGTGAAAGTCAGATTGCTTGGTAAAATTTTCATTTTATTCCTAATTTGTCTATTAAGAATAAATTTATATGCAATTGAACAAAGTTTTCATTATATTCTTAAAAATGCAGATTTAGTGAAAATAGATAAAGTAATTAATGATACAATTACAACACTTACTGGAAATGTGAACCTGATTTATAATGATATTGAATTCTTTGCAGATATTGTTCAGATATTTCAAAAGGATAAAATTGTTAAACTAACTGGAAATGTGAAAGCAATTGATGATACTCTGGAAGCGGGAGCAAAGCAAGCCACTTATTTTCATAAGAAGAATGAACTTTTTTTAAAGAAAGATGCATACTTTTATGAAAATAGCAAACAGGAAAGGTTAAAAGGGATTCATGCAGATAGAATAAATTATTTTAGAAATAACAGAAAGGTAAATGCAGATGGGAATATTTTTGCCCAAGACTTTTTAGAAAATGTTTATATAACTTGTGGACAATTTCAATATAACATTAATAAAGGTTATGCTGATGCAAGGAATGAGCCAGTCTTAACATTTGAACGAGAAAGGATCATTAAAGTTTTAAGCAAACAAATGGAATTCTTTGTGGATGAACATAAATTTACAGCCACTTATGATGTAAAAATAGAAATGAAGGAATCCTACGCTCTTGGGCGGTTTCTTATTTATTTTCAGGAAGATAATAAAGCTGTACTTCTTGGTAACCCACAATTCTATAGCAATATTTCTGATGCAAGTGCCGAGGAATTCCAAATATTTTTTATAGAAGAATCTATTGATAAGTTATATCTAATAAAAAATGCTGAGATACATTTTAAGAATAAAGATCAAGAAGAGAAATCTAATTTTATTTATGCAAAAAAAATAATGCTGGATTTAAATAATGAAAAATTAAGTTATATGAATGCTGAAGATGTTGATAAAAGTCAATTAGAACAATCAAAGACAAATAAAGATGATTTCTACATCAATAAATTGAAAACTAAAGGTTTTGAAGTATTTTTTGATAATGATGAAAATATTGAGAAAGTTGTTGCAACACAAGACATTAAGGGTATTTATAAGTTTGCATCACCAAAATGATTTATATAGATTCAAATAAAAATATATGAATAACAATTCAAGTATCATAAGAACTGATAAACTTGTAAAAATATATAGCAAAAAAAGAGTTGTAAACGAAATTTCAATACAAGTCAAACAAGGCGAGATTGTGGGTTTGCTTGGACCAAACGGAGCAGGTAAGACCACAACTTTCCACATGATGATTGGATTGATAAAGCCAAACTCTGGTTCCGTTTTTTTGGATGATAGAAACATTACTAAAATGCCAATGTATCAGAGAGCGAGAATGGGAATTAGTTATCTTTCTCAAGAACCATCTGTGTTCAGCAAACTTACTGTAAAGGATAACATTTTAGCTATACTGGAAACTCAACAAATACCAAAGAAAGAACGGAAAGAAAAATTGGAAAAAGCCCTTACTGAATTGGACTTGACCAAGCTTGCTAATCAAAAAGCATATTCACTTTCTGGAGGAGAAAGAAGGAAGTTAGAAATAACAAGGTCTCTTATTACTAATCCACTTTTTCTTTTTTTGGATGAACCATTTTCAGGAGTCGATCCACTTGCTGTTTCTGACATTCAAGATATTATAAAAAAATTACAACAAAAGAATATTGGTATCTTAATTACGGACCATAATGTTCTGGATACTTTACAAATTACAGATAGAGCATATATTATTTACGAAGGCAGAGTACTTCTTTCTGGAACTTCCACGGAGCTTGTAAATGACCCACAAGCAAGGAAGATTTATCTTGGAGAAAGATTTTTAAAATATGATTTCTAAAACATATTTAATGCAATACATAATACAATACTCAATTCAGTAAAATTGAATTGTCTATTTTTCTAATTTAACTCTATAAAAAGGATAAAAAGTCAAATTACCAAAATGAAGCTATCAACAATTAGAAAACCAAAATGGTTGAAAGCTAACAAGCTCGGAAGCACAAAAACAGCTTATATCTCAAGAATAATGAATGAAAATAATCTTCACACAGTTTGCGAGAGTGCAAAATGCCCTAATAAAGGTGAATGCTTTGAAAAAGGAAGAGCGGTGTTCTTAATTATGGGAGATACTTGCACCCGGAATTGCAGATTCTGTGCAATAAAAACAGGAAAGCATTTACCCGGACCTGATCCTGATGAACCAAAAAGAGTTGCAGAAATGGCAAAAAGACTTGAACTCAAGCATGTAATTATTACATCAGTTACTCGTGATGATCTCCTTGATGGTGGCGCAAAACATTTTGTAAACACTATTAAAGAACTCAGAAATTTTTTAGGAGATGATATTTTTATTGAGGTTTTAACACCAGATTTTTTAGGTCAAAAATCATCTTTAGATATCATTATTAATGAAAAGCCAACTGTATTTAATCATAATCTCGAAACAGTTAAAAGGCTGTATTCCAATGTCAGACCTCAAGCAGATTATGACAGGTCGATGTCAATTCTTCGTTATATTAAAGGGGAGGATCCTGAAATATTAACTAAAACTGGGATTATGGTTGGACTTGGTGAAAAAAATGAAGAAGTGTTAGATTTACTTTTTGAAGTAAGAAATAATTTTGTTGACATTATTACAATCGGTCAATACTTGAAGTCAGACAAAAAGAATTGTTCAGTCCAGGATTACATCCATCCTGAAGTTTTTGATTTTTTCAAAAAAGAGGGAGAAAAAATGGGTTTTCTCCATATCGAATCCGGTCCACTTATAAGAAGTTCATATTATTCAAAAAGTTTGGATAAAATATTAAAAAGGTTACATATTAGTCAACCAAGCACATTGGCAAGACAAGAAATCTGTTAGGGCTAGAAGTTAGAGGTTAGAAGTTATTGGCAAAATTAGAGAAATTAGAAATATTTCAAGATTGCCTTGCTTTCGTAAAAGCTGTTTATAGTATAACTGACAAATTTCCAGAAAAAGAAAAATTCAGTTTGACTTTACATCTAAATAAAACAGCAATTCAGGTTGTCTCCAATATTTGTGAAAGTTATGGCAGAAAGACCAAAAAAGACAAAGCCCGTTTTTTAGATATTGCTTACGCTTCCCTTATTGAAGCAATTGGACAGTTATATATTGCAAAGACCGTAGGTTACATATCAGAAAGGAAACTATCAGATGCTAAAATCTTTATTGAAAAGTATAAATCCAAAATTCTAAAATTTAAGCATAATTTGAAATGATTAACTCCTTTTCTAATCCCCTAACCCCTAACACCTAACTTCTAACTTCTAACATATTACTTCTCTTGGTGTCCATTAATGGTAATCTGAATAATTACAAAAGACAAAAAAAGGTGGTATCAAATGCAAATAACAATTACTGCAAGACACTTTGAACTTACAGAACCAATAAAAGAACATGCTGAAACTTCAATAATGGGTTTAAAAAAGTATTTTGAGCAAATTATTATTGCAGATATGGTTTTACGAGTTGAAAAAAATAGAAATATAGCAGAATTACATATTAAGGTAAAAAAATTGAGCTTAATTTGTAAATCAAGAGAAAAGGATATGTATACTGCGATTGATAGTACAGTGAAGAAAATGGAGAGACAGATTAAACGATATATTGGAAAATTGCAAAGACACCATTCAAATAAAAATATTAGCATAAAAAACATTCCACAAAAAGAATCTAAACAACAGTATAGTATTTTACATAAGAAAATTGTTCCCATTGAATTGAATGAGGACCAGGCAATTAAAGAGTTACAAAATAGTAAGAAAGACTATCTGTTGTTTAAGAACAATGAAAATAAAAAGTTAAATATTTTAAAAAAAGTAAATAATAATTATGAATTTACTGAAATACAATAATTGAGGTTAATATGAATAATTTAACTGCAGAAAAGGTTGTTGACCTAAAAAAGACTGATTTTGCTTTAACTATACTTACTAAAAAAGAGAGTCTAAAAAAACAAATTTCTAATCCTGAATTAAATAGACCAGGCTTGGCTTTTGCTGGATATGTAGATACATTTGCATATAAAAGAATTCAAATATTGGGTGAGACTGAAGTAAAATATCTTAAATCTTTAACCCCTTCTAAAAGGTATGATGCAATAAAAAATATTTTTATACAATTTGATATTCCTTGCATTATTGTTGCCAAAGGTCTTTTTCCTACTAAAGAGTTAGTATTTCTTGCTGATGAGCATAATATTCCAGTATTACAGTCAAGGTTATCCACGGTTTTATTAGTCCATAGTTTGACACATTTCTTACAGGATTGGTTTGCTCCTACAAAGTCTATTCATGGTACATTGGTAAGTGTCTTAGGTGTTGGTATTTTAATTACGGGTCAAAGTGGTATAGGTAAAAGTGAGTGTGCACTTGACCTTGTTTCTCGGGGTCACAGGCTTGTAGCAGATGATGTAATTAATATTAAAAAGAAAGAGGGTATAATCATTGGGGAGGCAAATAAAAAACTTGGACATTTTATGGAAATACGAGGTATTGGAATTTTAGACATTGAGTCAATGTTTGGCATTAAAGCAATTCGTATGAAGAAATGGATTGAAACCCAGGTGGAGCTAATTCCCTGGCGACACAATATGGATTATGAAAGAATTGGCTTAAAAGAACGATTCAATAGAATTCTTGATGTTGCAATACCTATTATCTATCTACCTGTTTCACCCGGTAAAAGAATTGCTGTAATTATTGAAGTTATTGCAATGAATCATATGTTAAAAATTTATGGATATAATGCTGCAGAAGTTTTCAATCAAAGGATTAAAGAGGAAATAGAAAGAAAAAGTAAAGCGAGAACTTATCTTGAAATGGATATTGAATAAGGTGAACTTAACCACCGAAAACACCGAGTTTCACCGTTCGCCAGCCCCGTTTACGGGATGCCGACAAGTCGGTGCTGCGAATATTGATTTTTCTTCGGTGCCTTTCGGTGACCGCGACCTGCCTGGCATATCCGTCAGCTGACGGCGAAGACAGGTGGTTAATTTAAGAAAATGATTTCAAAAGAGGTTATGCTTACCAATAAATTAGGCATACATGTCAGACCAGCATCACTTATTGCCAAAACTGCTTCTGGTTATAAATCTGAATTTATTATAAGAAAGAATAGTATGGAAGTAAATGGTAAAAGTGTTATGGGAATAATGATGCTTGCTGCGGGTTATTTGACAAAGTTAGAACTCATTATCAATGGTGTGGACGAGACAGAATTAATGAATGAAATAGTTAGGCTCTTTGAAAATAAATTTGGAGAAGAATGATTCTCACCACGAAGCTCATTCACCCCGTTAGATATAAACTTATCTAACGGGGCAAGAAGGACATAAAGTTTATTCGTAAATAGAAAATAAAAAAATTTCTTTGTGCTCTTTGTGAACTTTGTGGTAAAAATTTTTAATGGAGATTGATGAAAATCATAAAAGGATATCCAATTGCACATGGTTTATCTGCTGGTAAGGCAGTGATTTTAAAAAAAGTTACTTACAGTGTATCATCAGAAAAAATTGATAACACTGCAGTTGATAAACATATAGAGAAATTTTATAAAGCTCTGGATAAGTCAATAGCAGAATTAGAATTTCTTTCTTCACTTTTAGAATCAGATGCAAAAGAGGAACGCGAGATATTGTTATCTCATCAAGAGATGCTTAAAGATAAGGTTTTTGTTGATGAAGCTATTAATAAAATTAAAAATGATTTAATGTCTGCGGAATATTCTATTCATTCATATTTTGAGAAATTGATAGGTCATTTTTCTCAAATTGAGGATGATTATTTAGCACAAAGGAAAGAAGATATTACAGACATTAGAAATCGTATTCTCAGAAACCTGAGAGATATAGAGGATAAATATCACAATTTAAAGAATAAGATAGTTGTTGTTGAAGAAGTAACACCATCAATCGTAATAAACATTAAAAACCATCAGGCATTAGGAATAATAACTGAAAGAGGTGCTCCCAATTCACATTCTGCTATTATTGCCAGATCAATTGGTGTGCCTGTTGTTTTTGATATTAAACATGCTCTCAATGAAATACATAAGAATGATTTCGTAATTATTAATGGTACTTCTGGTTCTGTAATATTGCAACCAACAAAAAGACAGATGGATGATTATAAAGAAGAAAAGAAAAGAGAAGCTCAACTAATTGATGAAAAGATTAAACTGAGCAAACTTCAGACTATAACCAAGGATAATCAGAGAATTCATTTGATGGGTAATATTGAATTTCCTGAAGAAGGTAAAAAAATTGAGTTACAATACGCAGATGGAATTGGGCTTTTCAGAACAGAATTTCTCTATTTCAATGAAAACAGTTTTCCTCTTGCACAAAAGCAGTTTGAAGTTTATAGAAGTTTAATAGATTCTCTACCAGAAAATGTTCCAATTTATATTAGAACTTTTGATGTAGGTGGAGATAAATTGAGTAAGGAATTTGGACTTGATAAGGAAATGAATCCCTATCTGGGTTGTAGGGGCATACGATTCCTTTTAAAATTCCCTAAGATTTTTAAAGAACAGATAAAAGGGATATTACAAGCAAGTACTTTTGGTAATCTTAAAATTATGCTTCCTATGATAAGTACTATTGATGAGGTTGTAAAAGCAAAAAAAGTAATTAATGATGTAAAAAATTCACTTAGAAAAGCTAATACATCCTTTAATGAAAATCTTGAAATTGGCATTATGATTGAAGTTCCTTCTGCTGCCTTGTTAGCTGGTCAACTTACACAGGTTTCAGATTTCTTCAGCATTGGCACAAATGATCTGACTCAATATGTATTAGCTGCTGATCGTAATAATGAGACGTTATCTGAAGATTTTAATTATTTTCATCCTGCTGTTTTACAACTTATTGAGATGACTATTAATGCTGCAAATGAGAAAGGAATTCATGTAAGCCTTTGTGGTGAAATGGCTGGAGACCCAATTGCTGTCCCATTATTGTTAGGTATGGGATTGAAAATCTTTAGTGTTAATGCTGATAATATTTTATTGGTCAAAAGACAAATTCTGAATTATAATTTGCAGGATTTACAGAATAAATATAATGAAATAAAATTAAAATCACATAAAGAGATTAAACAATATTATAAGTCTTTAATTAAGAATAAGGGAAATTGATTTAACTTGCTAAATTTACTTTTGATTTTGCACTTTAAAAAATTTTAATGAGTTCACTACAAAAACCCCTGAAGGGGTTAAAAATCAGTTTTTATTCCCCCTTTCCCACAGTTAAAACTGTGGGCTTCTATAACACTAATTCGCCTATAGTTAGTGGGTTAGGTAGCCCACAACTTCAGGGTTTAAGGAAAATAATGCACTTTAACCATTTTAATGGTTTTTAGAGCAGACTCATTAATTGAATACTAAAAAGAGAAAAGGAGTAAAATGACAGCAATTAATTTAGATTATTCCGGTAATTTCAACAGATTTGATACTGATAATATGTATGGACAAATTATATCACTTCCTGATCAAATAGAAGAAACATACTTTAATCAAGAACCAGATGACCTTACTCGGTTTTACATCAATATAAAAAAGATTTTCATTTGTGGAATGGGTGGTTCTGCTATTGCGGGAGATATAATCAAATGTCTTTTTGAGGAAAAAATTCCGATACAAGTTATTAAAGATTATAATTTACCCAATTATATTGATGATTCTACATTGGCAATTGTTTGTAGTTATTCTGGTAATACAGAAGAAACAGTTGCATGTTTTAAAACTTTAAAAAATTATGGAGCTCAAATTGCAATGGTTAGTTCAGGTGGAATATTAAAGCACTTCTCAAGTGAAGGATATTTAATAAAAATGATTCCAGGTGGGTTTCAACCAAGAGCAGCGATCGGTTATCTGTTCTTTTCTATCTTAAGAATATTTGAAGACCTTAAACTTATTTCGAACCAAAAAATAAATGTAAAACTTACTCAATTAAATCTTAGAAATAAATTTAAACTCATATCTAAAGATATTCAGACAGATACAAATCTTGCTAAGCAAATAGCTTTAAAAATATATAAAATGATACCTGTAATTTACAGCAGTAATCCAAAATTATATCCACTTGCATATAGGTTCAAATGCCAATTAAATGAGAATGCAAAAAGCCATGCATTCAGCAATACATTTTCTGAAATGAATCATAATGAAATTGAAGGTTGGGAATCTAAAAATCCAAATCTGATACCAATTTTTATTAGAGATTATAAAGAAGAAGATAAATATTTAAATCGTTTACAAGCTTTAAAAGATGTTTTTAAGAATGAAAAGATTGATTATTTAGAGATTTATACAGATGGTAAAACTATGATGGGTAAAATGTTCTCTACAATTCTATTATGTGATATGATTAGTTATTATTTAGCCATATTAAATAAGGTAAATCCATCATCAATAAATTATATTGATTATTTAAAAAAGTCTATTTAATGAAGAAAAGTTTTTAGGGGGTGGAATAAAATTCATATCATTAGTTGCACCGATCGTGCTATGGCGCCCGACAAGTAGATATTAAATATTTCATCAAGTTTATTATTTGGCGGGAAGTATGAAGAATAACTTTTCAACTTCTAAAGTGTTAGAAAATAACAAGAATCTACAAGCAGTGGGAAAGAGTATTATATTCCACCCCCTAAATATCGTATTTTTAACATCAGGAAAAAGTAGAGGTTCAAATTTTGAGAGTATAGTAAAATATATCTATAAAAACAAACTTCCCATCTCCATGAAATTTTTAATTGTTACCAGACCTGATGCTCCAATTATTCAAAGAGCTGAAAATAATAATGTAAAGTGGATTCTTCTTTCTGATAAGAATAATTTTGAACAAGATTTGCTGGGATTGCTTTCACAGTATAATGTCCATCTTGTTGTTCTTGCAGGATTTATGAGAAAGCTTTCACCGAATTTTCTTAATAAATTTAAAGGAAAAATAATTAATATTCATCCTGCCTTGCTTCCAAAGTATGGTGGCAAAGGAATGTATGGTATGCGTGTTCATCAAGCTGTTTTTGAAAATAATGAAAAATTTTCAGGTGTTACTGTTCATTTTGTCAATGAAGAATATGATGCCGGTGAAATAATATTTCAGGAAAAAATACCTATTGACCACCTTAAATCCGCTGAAGAGATTGCTCACGAAGTTTTGAAGATTGAGCATGAAATCTATCCAAAGGTTATTGAAAAACTAGCTTATCAATTTTTTAGTGATTTAATTGACTAATTAACCAGTTCACCAGTTCACCAGTTTACCAATTTACCAATTTAAATGAAAACCATTGCTGTTGCTACCATTGGATGTAAAACAAATCAATACGAGACTGAAGCAATTTTAAACCAGTTTATAGAATCAGGATATAAACTTGTTGATTTTTCTCAACCATCTGATATCTATCTAATCAATACTTGCTGTGTTACAAATAGAGCTGAATATAAATCACGATATCGTATTAGGAAAGCTTTTGCAAAAAAAAGTAATACCAGTAAGGTAGTTGTTACTGGCTGTTATGTAGAACAAGAACCACAATTTCTAAAAAAACTGCAAAATCAAATCATTCAATTCAGGAATGATGAGAAATCCCAAATATTCAACTGTATTGAAAAAAACTTTCCAAAAGAAGAAATCAGCAAATCATCAAATAAGTTCGTTGAATTAACAACTGATAAATTTTATCTTCATACTCGTGTGCCAATTAAGGTGCAAGATGGATGTGATTTTTTCTGCTCGTATTGTATTTTGCCTTATGTAAGAGGAAAACCAAGAAGTAGAGAACCTGAGAATGTTGTTAAACAGATTAAAAAATTAGTAAAAAATGGCGTAAAAGAAATTGTTCTCACTGGTATAAATTTAGGTTTATATGGAAAAGAATTTGAGGATTATAATCTCATAAATCTTTTATCAGAAATAAGTTCTAAAACTAATATTCAAAGAATTAGATTGAGTTCCATTGAACCGATGTTTTTTGATGAAAGCTTAATTGAATATATTTCAAATAATGAGAAAATATGTCATCATTTTCATATTCCACTTCAGAGTGGATCAGATAATGTTTTAAAGAAAATGAACCGTTGTTATACTACAGACAATTTTCAGACAATTATTAATAATATTAAGAATGCAATCCCTGATTCTGCGATCGGATGTGATGTCATAGTCGGATTTCCAGGCGAAACTGATGAAGAGTTTGAAAAAACATATTCATTTATTGAAAATCTTGATATTACTTATTTGCATGTTTTCAGATATTCACCCCGTGAAATAAAATCAAAGATTTTAATGCAAAGCATTATTTCACAGGGTGAACCTCGTGAAATAAAATCAGAGATTTTAATGCGAAGCATTATTTCACGGGGTGAACCCCGTGAAATAAAATCAAAGATTTTAATGCAAAGCATTATTTCACAGGGTGAACCTCGTGAAATAAAATCACAGATTTTAATGCGAGGCATTATTTCACAGGGTGAACCCCGTCCAAATACATCAAGTGCAAAGATGAAATGGAAATCTGATGGAATAAAAAATAGACAACGAATGCATAGACTTATAAAATTGAGTCATAAAAAGAAAATGAAGTATTGCAATTTTCTTATTGATAATCAAATTCCTTTAAAAGCTGTATTAGAAACTAATAAAGATGGTTATTGGACTTCGGTTTCTGATCATTATGTGAGAGTGTATCTTAAGGATGAGAAGTCAAAACATGGTGAACTGAAAAATTTAGTTGCCAAAAAAATTCATACAAATCAAAATGGAATTATTGTTAATGAGATATAATTTTGGCTAAATTTTGAGAATTAAAAATTTTTATAGATGACTGAAATATTTTAAAAATAGGTGAAATTATGAAAAAGTTTATAATAATTATTTTTATTTTGCTTATCACAATTCCTGTAAATGCTTTAGAATTCGGCAAGAACAAAGTCAAATATGAAGATATTGATTGGTCAGTAATGGAGACTACTCATTTTGATATTTATTTTGAAAGAAATCTGGATTTTGTAGGAAAAGCAACTGCATTAATTATTGAGAATGCTTATTATAAATTGCAAGACCTTTTTGAATATTCAATTGAAGATAGAGTTCCAGTAGTTATTTACAATTCACATAATGAGTTTCAACAAACAAATATCATATATCAACTTATTGATGAAGGAGTCGGAGGATTTACAGAATTTATAAAAAACCGCGTGGTTGTCCCTTTTGATGGCTCATTTAAAAGGTTTGAGCTAACAGTAATTCACGAGCTTACACATGTTTTTTGTTATTATGCTCTTCAAGGACGGGGTATCGAAAATTTTGCATCAGCAGTATTTTTTGCTTTGCCTCTCTGGCTCTCAGAAGGAGTGGCTGAATTCTGTTCCATTCACGATTCATATTATAATAATATGTTTATGTTAGATTTAGTTATTAATGATGGGATTATTCCACTTGATGAAGTTTATGGTTATTATGCATATAGGGAAGGTGAATCATTTTTATTATTCCTGGAATCACGATTTGGCAAAAAGAGTATAATTGAATTTCTATATAATTTCAAAATATATAAAAGCATAAATGAATCAGCAAAGAAGACTTTTGGATATTCTATGGAAAGCCTTGAAGATCAATGGCGATTGTTTTTGAAGAAAAAATATAGTAAATTTATCATCAATAAAAACATACCTATAGAGGAATTTGAAAGAATTACTCATCATAAAAATAATGAAAATTCGATTAATATTAATCCAATTTTTTCTCCAGATGGAACTGACATTCTTTATATTTCTGATAAATCATATAATATGAGCATTAATAAAATCTCGCCTCTTGGAATATATGCGAGTAAGAAACTGATTTCAAGTGGAGTTTCAGGTAGATTTGAAGATTTTCATTATATGAAAAATTCTATATCATATTTTCCGGATGGAAAGAAATTCGCTTTTGTTACAAAAACATCCAAAGGTGATGTTATCTCAATTTGCAGCTCACAAAATGGTAAAGAGTTGGATAGATTAAAGTTAGATTTTGATGCAATTTTTGAATTGGATGTCTCTCCTTCTGGTGATAAAATTGTATTTGTTGGTCTTAAAGAAGCTCAGAATGATTTATATATTTACCATTTAAAGGAAAAAACTATTTCTCGTTTAACAGATGATTTCTATGATGATAGATATCCGAGATGGTCACCCGATGGAAACCGAATCTGTTTTGCTTCAGAAAGGTTTGTAAATCAAGCAAGAGAAAGAACTGAAAATTCTTACATTTTTTCCAATCTTTTCTATAATATTTTTATTTATGAACTATCATCAGATAATATATTTGCAGTTACAAACCAGGATTATGACCATCAATATCCAATCTGGAGTTCAGACAATAATTACATAATTTTTACTTCATATAGAGATAGTATAGCAAATATTTATGCTTATAATTTTTCTCCGGATAAATCAGGTGGATTTGCTCAGGTTACTAATATTATGAGTGGTTGCTTTTCACCAGATATAACTAAAGAAAATGATTACCTTGTTTTTTCAGCATTTTACAAAAAAGGGTGGGACCTTTACCTTTATAGTAACCCATTGGATAGTCTTGAATTTTATGAATATTCTCCATTAATTGAAACAGAGGAAATTTTATTCAAAGAATCATTTCCCATTTCTGATTATAAGCGATTTTATAAAATTAAAAAGCGGATTATTCCAGAAAAAAGAATTGTATTCCATTCTGATTATTTATCGAAAAAGGATAGCTTGGAAGCCATACCTGACACAACAAAAGAAAGAGAACCTGAAATCAAAGATTATCATCTAATTTTTACACCAGATCTCATATATGGTGGATTAGGATATTCTACTGGATATGGTCTGTCTGCACAATTATGGATTGCTTTAAGTGATATTTTGGGTAATCATCATATTCAGATAATGACTGATGTAAATCGCTCCATAGATGAAAGCAATATAATTATCAATTATTATTATCTAAAAAAGCGGATTGATTATGGAATTAGTATCTTCCACCTGATTGATAATTATTATTACTATAACTTTTTTACAGATGGATATTATTTATATGATGGTCTAAAGAAGGAGAGAAATATAGGAGTTCAAACTTTAGTTAGTTATCCTATTGATAAATTTAATCGGTTTGACTTTTATAATATGCTTAGGTTCTGGGAAGAAGAATGGTTCAAGTGGTGTGACAATGATTGGCAACCTGTTGAACAATGGTATGATAGTGAGGGCAACTTGCAAAAGCCGGAAAAAGCTACAATTTATTCAACTGCATTATTTTTTATTCATGATACAGCACTATGGGGTCTAACAGGTCCAATTAAGGGGTCAAGGATAAGTATTGGAGCAGAGAAATCATTTAGCAAAAAATTAAATTATTTGAATTTTTATGGTGATTTTCGCAAATATGTCCCACTTTCAAGGAAATATCAGTTTGCCACACAACTCAAGCTTGGTTCAAGCCTTGGTAAAGACAAAGATGAATTTATTTTAGGTGGTTACTATAATTTGCGAGGATATCTAAATGATGAATATTATGGGTATAATATGGCAGTAAGTAGTTTTGAATTTCGTTATCCATTTATTGAGGATCTAAGACTTGGGTTTCCTTTACCAATATGGATAAGAAATATTAGAGGGGCTGTATTTTCAGATATAGGATATGTATGGGATGATTATGAGGATATGAAATCAACAAAATTAGATGACTTAAAAGTTGGTTATGGGTTTGGCACAAGAATGAATCTGGGTTATTTTGTATTAAAATTTGATTGGGCTTGGAGGTCGGATCAGGATTTTATGAAGCAAAAGCCATCTTTCTATTTTTCTTTGAATGCAGAGTTTTAAAATTTATTCCTTTTTTTCTATATAGCAGCTTACTGGTTACATCCACATTCTCGTATATCAAATTTTTCTATCTTTTAATGTGATTTATTAAAAGTAAGGGATTACAAAAATTATGAAGAAGTTTATCATTTTTATTTTTTTATCAGTTTTTTTATTATCCTGCACCCAAACATCATTTATAAAACCTTCTGAAAATTATTTAGATAAAGCCAAACATTATTTCAGGTATAAAGAATTAACAAAAGCAAAAAATTATGTAGAAAAGTTTATTGAAAAAAATCCTGAAAATTTTAATGGATATGAAACATTTTTAAGAATTTGCTTAAAACAAGAAGTTGACGAAGAAGACTTGCAGGATTCTGAAAAAAAATATCTAAACCTTATTATACAAAGGAACTTACCGGATAGTCTTCGCTTACAAATAAAATATATTTTTGAAACTACTCTTGAAAATGAGCAAGCTGAAGAAATCTTAGATACAATTGTTATGAAATATCCCGCTTGTAAAATTGCAGATGAATCCGGGCAAGAGAAGGTTTTTGAATATGCAGTAATGAGGGATGACTCATTGCGAGCAGAAGGGTTAATTACATTTTTGCAAAAGCATGAAAAGAATAAATGGTCTGCACTTGGCTGGAGATATTTACTTTTTTCTTATGATAATCTTGATCAAGAAGAGAAATTAGATTCTGTCTTAACCTTTCTTGAGATTAATTTTTCAGACTCCCCCAAAATGATTAATATGGTTGCTCGATATTATTTAGAGCTAAAAGAGAAACTGGGTTTTTATAAAGACAAAATGAAAATGATAATTTCACAAATTGAAGAATCTGAAGATAAACCTATTTTTGAATTTTGGGGTAAAAAGAGCAAAGCAGAAAGACTCGCAGAATACCGTTTTACATTATCGCAAATTCTTTATGAAAACGAAAAATATGAAGAAGTTTTAGGTGAATTGTCAAAAATTGATATAAAGGATTTATCCGCTAAATTTTATTATGTTATGGGTAAAACTGAAAGACAGCTCGAGCAGAATGCCCTTGCATTTGAACACTTGTTGACAGCAGTAAAAATAGGTGATGAGCGAAATAAGTGGGCACCAAAAGCAGATTCACTTCTTCAAGAAATCTATTTAGAATTTTCAGATGGCGGAGGTGATTTTGTTCAATTTGCGAGAGTTTGGGGTAAATTCAATGGGACTATTTTCACAGATGTCACCGAAAAAGCTGGACTTTCAGAATACAAAAAATCAGGGATTGGCTGGGGAGATTATAACAATGATGGATATGATGATATTTTATTAAATGGCAATACTCTTTTAAGAAATAATCAAGACGAAATATTTATTGATGTAAGTGAAGAAGCAGGAATTTTTAAGGGGAATACAAATGGTGGAATTTGGGCTGATTTTGATAGAGATGGAAACCTCGATTTTTTTGCACCATCATCAAGCATAGAAAAGGATGATATTTTATGGAAAAATTTAGGTGATGGAACTTTTCAAGATGTCACTTCTGATACACCTCTTGCAGATACATTACAGACTGAAGGTGCTGGATGGGGAGATTTTGATGGAGACCTTTTTCCTGATTTGTATTTAGCAAATTATGAACGATGGGAGGTTCTCGATAGTGAGCCAGATTTCCTATTTCATAATGAAGGAAATGGAAAATTTACTGATGTTACAAAATCGCAAAATGTTATCCCACCATTTAATGAAAATCAAGCTGGTAGGGGAGTGAATTGGGGAGATTTTGATAATGATGGTGACCTTGATATTTTTGTTTCTAATTACAGATTGGACCGTAATTTTCTCTGGAAGAATCAGGAAGGGAAAGTTTTTGAAAATGTTGCTGAACAAGTTGGAGTCGAAGGAAATTATGTTGATGAATGGTTTGGGCATACTATTGGCTCTGAATGGGGAGATTTTGACAATGATGGAGATCTGGATTTGATTTCAGCAAACTTAGCACATCCAAGATATATTGAATTTTCAGATATGACAATGCTTCTCGAAAATGATTTAAAAAAGAAGAAGTTCAAAGATATTAGAGAATCTGCATGTATTACTTATGATGAATGCCACAGTGATCCATCCTGGGCAGATGTGAATAGCGATGGCTATCTTGACCTTTTTATAACATCAATCTATCCAAATAGGAGAAGCTATCTTTATCTCAATAATGGTGATAAAACTTTTACTGATATTACATACTTTGCTGGAGTTAGAACATTCAATTCCTGGGGAGCTGCATTTTCGGATTATGACAATGATGGAGATTTAGATTTACTTGTTTGCAGTGGTGAAGGAATTCATCTGTTCAGAAATGAAAGTAAAGGACAAAATTGGCTGGAAATCCAAATTTTGGATAAAAATGGAAAAACGCCAATTATTGGCACACGAGTTGAAGTTACACAAAATAAGTTAAAGCAGATTCGTGAAGTTCAAGGTGGTAAAGGAACCACTAATCAGCATAGCCAGACATTGTATTTTGGTTTTCCAGATGAAGGGAATGTTGATATAAAAATTAAATATTTGGATGGGAGAGAAATGCATTTGCAGAATCAGACAATAAATCAGATTGTTAAGATAGTTTATTGAAGATGAAAAATAAACCTATTTTAAGTAAAGTTTTCTTGACTTAAAATTCATTACTTGATTCTAAGTCAACTAAACCCGACTTAGAGCATAATTCTTATTCTAAGTCAGAAAGGACTTACTTATGAAAAATAGATGTGGAATATATGTTGCACAGCCATCTAAATACAGAGCTTTTATTCCTAACCCTTTACCACCCCAACCTCCAATAGTCTATGGTGAAGAATTACAATTTTTACTTTCTAATGCAGACAGAACTCTTGCACGGCTTGATGGTGTTACAACAGTTCTCCCCAATCCTGATTTATTTATTACAATGTGTATAAAGAAAGAGGCTCTTTTGAGTTCCCAAATAGAAGGTACACAAGCATCACTGGAAGGAGTTCTGGAATTTGAGGCTAACCTGAAACCTAAAGAAGATATTAATGAAGTTAAAGAAGTTATAAACTACATAAAAGCAATGAACTATGGCATAGAAAGAATTAAAGAATTTCCAATTTCTTTACGACTTATTAAAGAACTTCATAAGGTTTTGATTAAAGGGACAAGAGGAGCACATAGGGATCCCGGAGAATTCAGAAAAACTCAGAACTGGATTGGTCCAATTGGAGCTTTCTTAAAAGAAGCTGTGTTTGTACCACCTCCTTCTAATATGGTTTTGGAACTTATGGGAGATATGGAGAAGTTTATTCACAGAAAGGATAACATTCCACCACTAATTAAAATTGCTCTTATTCATTCACAGTTTGAAACGATACACCCATTTCTGGATGGAAACGGAAGAATAGGACGATTGCTTATAACATTTTATCTCTACTTGGAGCAGATCCTATCCAAACCACTTCTATATTTAAGTTATTATTTGAAGAAAAAAAGAGAGAAATATTATAGTTTTTTGATGGATGTAAGGTTAAAAGGTGATTGGGAAAGTTGGCTCAAGTTTTTCCTTCAAGGTGTAATTGAAGTTTCAGAAGAAGCAACCAATACCGCTAAAGAAATAATAGGTTTGAAAGAGATTTTGACTAAAAAATTGTTTGTTGGCAAGATAACCAGCATATATGCTGTAAGCTTATTGGATATGCTTTTTCATAAACCGCTTATAAGTGTGAACGATATTATAAATGAATTAAATATATACAAGCAAACAGCAAATGATCTTATAAAAAAGTTTGAAAAAATTGGTATCTTACAAGAAATAACAGGCAAACAGAGATACAGAAAATATCTTTTTTCTAATTATATTGAAATTATAAAAAGAGGGACTGAGATATAAGTATAATTGATACCATATTTTGGTTTTACAAGTAAGGATAATGTTGATATACAAGTAAGATTTTTGGATGGGAAAGAGAAAGAATTAAATAATCTGAGAATTAATAAAATCATAAAAATATTATATGAATAATTAATTGTAGGATTTAAAATATGGAATCCCAATTACCCATTTTAAAAATAATAAATGATGATGGAGTTTATAATGATAATTAGGAATATAAATATCTTTCTGATAATAATTTCAATTATATTATCTGGATGTAGCAAATCTACTGAACCTGATAAAAATCCTTCTGATATTACAGGATATGTATGTGATGTTAATGGAATTCCAGTACCTGATGTGGCAATCCTACCGGAATATTATCTTGAATTGTATGATTCTTTAATTATAAAGATGAATTATAATAGGATTATTGATAGTGTTGATACAATACCACCATTTGAAACACAAATAAACGGAAATTACCCCAATCCCTTTTCTTCCTGTACAATTATAAGTTTTCGAATTTGTTGTCATTCTCAATGTTGTTTATATATTTCTGATTATAAAAATAAAACTGATACTGTAACAATTTTTATTGATGATGAATTGTATCCTGGTATCCATCCTGGTGGCCATGAAGTATGTTGGAATGGTAAAAACTCGGATGGAAAATATGTGGAGAATGGAATTTATACTGTTTATCTTCAAACACCAGAAGTTATTGATTCATGTTATATATTTTGTATGAAAGAATATACTAGTTCAACAAATTTTCAGAATTATGCTTGTAAGACCTATACTAATGAAGAAGGGAAATTTTTTATATCGCAGTATGATATGCCTTTTGAATGTTATGTTCCGCATTTAGATGTAGATGGAAATTTAATTGATACTTTATATGTAAGCCGATATGTGAAACTTTGGGCTTTTTCTGATTACTACACACCGGTGTTTATGGATAGTGTTTATGTTGATCCAGATAAGGGAGCAAATATAGAAATACAATTTGAGGATTAATTATGCAAAAACGAGCAATCATCAGCGTTTCAGACAAAACTGGCATTGTAGTTTTTGCCAGAAAATTGGAAAAGTTAGATTTCGAGATTATATCTACAGGCGGAACCTATAAGTTGCTTTCGGAAAATAGTATAGCGGTTAAAATGGTTTCAGAAATTACAGGTTTTCCTGAAATTATGGATGGAAGGGTCAAGACACTTCATCCAGTAATTCACGGTGGAATTTTGGCAGACAAAAGCAATTCCAAACATTTACAGGAATTAACGAAACAAAATATCGATCTTATCGATTTGGTTATAGTAAACTTGTACCCATTTCGTGAAACAATTTCACAACCTGGTGTATCTCTAAAGGAATCAATAGAGAATATTGATATTGGCGGTCCAACAATGATTCGTGCGGCTGCAAAAAATTTCCAGAGTGTTACAGTAGTTGTTAGCAGAAACGATTATGATTTGGTTGCTGGTGAAATAAGTAAAAATGGAGAAGTAAGTTTAGATACAAGAACAAATCTTGCAAAAAAAGCATTTCAGCATACTGCGGAATACGATTCTTACATTGCAAATTATTTTTCAAAAATTTGTGAGGAAGGATTACCATCTCAATTTAATATTTCATTGCCTTTAAATTCTGAATTGCGCTATGGTGAGAATCCACACCAGAAAGCTGGATATTATATTGAGGAAAATTTATTTACTCAATTACATGGCAGGCAATTGTCTTTCAATAATTTACAGGATGTTGATGCTGCACTGAAAACTATTTATGATTTCTCTACTAAAAGCGGACGGAACAAGCCGACAATTGCAATCTTAAAGCATTGCAATCCTTGTGGAATTGGAATAGGAAACAATCTAACAGATGCTTATAAAAAAGCATTTGCGACCGACACAATGTCGCCTTTTGGTGGAATTGTGATTACTAACCAGGTCTTGGATTTAGATACTGCATTAGAAATTAATAAAGTATTCACAGAAATTATACTTGCACCAAGATTTTCAGAAGATGCTCTGGAAAAACTTAAGAAAAAGAAAAATCGCAGGTTGCTTACTTATGATATTCACAAATTAAAAAATCTAAAGAATATTCGTAATATCCGTTCTTGCTTGAATGGAATTCTTATTCAAGATGAAGATATAGATTGTGATGATGAAAGTAAATGGCAAGTTGTCACCAAAAGAAAACCCACTGAATTAGAAATGCAAAAGATGAAGTTTGCATGGAAAACGGTTACACATCTTAAGTCAAATGCAATTGCGATTTGCCAGGAAGATAGAACTATTGGCTTAGGAATGGGTCAACCGAGCAGAATTGATTCCACTGAAATTGCAATTGTAAAAGCAAAGAAATTTGGTTTGGAAATAAAAGGCTGTGCATTGGGTTCAGATGCTTTTTTCCCATTTCGTGATTCTATTGATACAATTGCTAAATTGGGCATTGTTGCAGTTATTCAGCCGGGTGGTTCAGTTCGCGATGCAGAAGTTATAAAAGCATGTGATGAATATAATATTACGATGATATTTACAGGAATGCGACATTTCAGGCATTGATTAGTTAATTAGTAAATTAGTAAATTGGTAAATTAGTTGAGAAAAAATTAAAATGAAAAAAAGATAATTTTTCGTCATACTTAAAAAGTATCCTTCAGATGGCAAATTTAAACCAATTTACCAGTTTACCAGTTCACCAATTTACCAAAATAATTGTAATTTGCGGTCCGACAGCTGTTGGAAAAACTGATTTATCAATTAAACTTGCAAAAACATTTTCTGGTGAAATTATCTCTGCTGATTCCAGGCAGATTTATAAGTTTATGGATATTGGAACAGCGAAACCCAATCCAACTGAGCTTACAGAAATTCCTCACCATCTAATTAACATCAAAAATCCAGATGAGAAATATACAGCAGGTGATTTTACAAGAGATGCTGATAGAATTATTGAAGAAATATATGAGAGAGGGAAAATCCCTTTTATTGTTGGTGGTACAGGTTTTTATATTAAGTCATTACTTTATGGATTATGTAGAACTCCAAGAGTGCCACAAAAAATAAGAACTAATCTGCAAAAAGAAATTTCAGAAAAAGGGTCAAATTTCTTTTATAATGAATTAAAAAAGATTGACCCAATTGCAGCGAATAAGATTCATCCAAATGATTCTAAAAGGATTATTCGCGCTCTTGAAGTTTTTCAAGTAACAAGCAAACCTCTTTCTCAATTCTGGGAGGAATTACAACTACATAAAAGATATGACCACTTTACAATTTATTTAACTGACGAACGGTCAATACTCTATGAAAAAATAAATAAACGAGTTGACAAAATGTTTGCTGATGGGCTTCTTGATGAAATAAAAAATCATATTAAAATGGGATATACAAAAAAAAGTGTTGGAATGAATACTCTTGGATATAAGGAATTATTTGATTTTATAAACGATAAATCTGATTGGGATTCAACAGTAAATCTTATTAAACAAAATATGCGAAATTATGCCAAAAGACAGTTCACCTGGTTTTCAAAACAGGAAATTCATTTGACAATCAATGCTTCAAATCTTAATATATCTAATATAGAAGAAAAAATATCGCAGTTTCTTAGGGTATGCCCTGAGCGTAGCGAAGGGATGTGAAAATGCATATTGCTATAATTAATAATTATAAAATATCTAATGTTGAATATAATGCAGAACTTTACCAATTAATAAGGGAGAGAAAAGAAAAAAAAATTACCACTAAATTAAAAAAACTTGCCATAAACAATCTGATTGATGCGTTCCTTTTAATAGAAGATTCACAAAAATATGACATCCAAATTGATGAACAGCAGGTTCATTATCATTTTATGGAGTTTAAAAAACAATACCCAAATCCAGAAGAATTCTCACAACATATGGAGAGACATTCCTTAACAACCGAAAGGCTTATTGAACATATAAGAAATAATCTACATGTAAAGCAATTTATTAAGTTAAAATTTATTGATAGAATGAATATTGATCATTCTAAAATTTGTGAATACTATAAAAACCATAAACATAGTTTCAAAACACCTGAAAAGGTAAAACTATGTCATATACTTATTAGAAGTGATGATTCTAATGCTTTCCGGAAGATAGAAGAGATTAGCAAGAGATTATTTAATAATGATGACTTTTACGAAGTTGCAAAAGTTTATTCTGATTGCCCAAGTGCTACTAATGGTGGTGATCTGGGTTATATCTCTCGAGGAAAATTAGTAAAAGAAATTGAGGACATCGCATTTACTTTACCTATTGGTGAAATCGCGGGACCAATAAGAACAAAGTTTGGTTATCATTTCATAAAACTTATGGATAAGAAAAAATCACGGATTCCTGAATTTGAAGAGATTAAAGATTCATTAAAGAGACAGCTTGAAAAAGTCGCAAGTGAATTAGAACTTCTAAAGCATATAAGAAATCTTCGCGCTAAGGCAAAAATTATTATTCACGAAGATAGTTTATGACAACTCCAATGCGTGTTATACTCATAGTTTTGGATGGGGTTGGGGTAGGTGCACTTCCTGATGCTTCTTTATATCAAGATGAGGGGAGCAATACATTGGCAAATACAGCAATCAAAGTAAATGGACTTCATTTGCCAAATTTGCAAAAATTAGGTCTTGGGAATATCATTAGGATGAAAGGTGTCCCACTTGCAACCAATCCAATCGGCAATTGGGGAAAAGCAGCAGAAATATCAGCAGGCAAGGACAGCATTTCAGGGCATTGGGAAATTATGGGAATTGCTGTTTCTAAATCCTTTCCTACATATCCTGATGGTTTTCCTTCAAACATTATTGAACAATTTGTAAGAAAAACAGGATGTAAAGGAATTCTTGGAAATAAAGCAGCATCTGGAACAGAAATTATAAATGAATTAGGTGAAGAACATCTCAGAACGAAATATCCAATTATTTATACTTCTGCTGATAGTGTATTTCAAATTGCCACACATGAAAAAATCTATCCAGTTGAGGAATTATACAGAATGTGTGAAATTGCCAGAAATGAAATTCTAATTAATAAACACAGAGTTGGCAGAGTTATTGCCAGACCATTTACTGGCACCAAAAAAAGCAATTTTATCCGCACTCCTCGTAGAAAGGATTTTTCAGTATCGCCTCCTGAAAAGAGTGTTCTTGATATATTAAAAGAGAATGGGCACAATGTTATTGGTGTCGGCAAAATTGAAGACCTTTTCAATTTTCAAGGGCTTACTGATTCTGTTCATACACATCATAACGATGAAGCAATGGATGAAATTTTAAAGCAAATGACAAAAGTTGAAGATGGACTCATCTTTGCTAATTTACCAGATTTTGATACTGACTGGGGACATAGGAATAATTATTCTGCTTTTGCAAAAGGTTTGGAAGATTTTGATAGATGGTTACCTGATGTGATGAATAAGATGAAATTAGATGACATTTTAATCATTACTGCTGACCATGGTTGCGATCCAACGACAAAAAGTACAGACCATTCAAGAGAATATATACCAATTCTGATATATGGAAAATCTATAAAAAAAGGAATTCAGTTAGGAATTCGAAAAACATTTGGAGATATTGGTGCTACTATCTCAGAAATATTTCAAGTTCCTTTACCAAAAATTGGAAAGAGTTTTTTGAAGGATATAAAGAATTAAACTATTATAAAAAAATTATATCTAATTGATTGATATGAAATATGAATCCATGACGACTCTTCAAACAATGGATAAAAAGTAAAAGTTATATTAGTGCCTTTGTGGGGAGGTATTTTATATGAAAAAAACATTTTTATTATTAATGTGTTTATCGTTATTATTATATGGATGTATCTTTGAAATATCAAATGATGACAATTCACAGGATGAGATACTTCAAATCACAAATGTAATCGAGGGTATTTTTAATGCATATAATTCACAAAATGTTGATGCGATAATGTCGTTTTACGATGGTGACTTTCTGCACAATAATAATAATTATTATAATGAAAGGGATATTTGGGAGGACAGACTCGATGATCCGGATATGAAATATGCTTATGTTTCAAATATTAATGTAACTATTAATGGTAATTATGCTTATGTAACATTTTCTCTTTCAATAGGTAGTATCTATGTGCCTTCATACGAATATGACGATGTAGCATATCTAAGAAAACGAAGTGGATTTTGGAAGGTTTATGGTAATCAAAATTATGTGGAGGATTATTATTCTCTTACTGTAGAAACTGAACCTTCAGGTGCTAACATTTATCTTAATGGTCAAAATATTTATCATACAACTCCTTATATAATTGATTATATTTCTGAAGGAACTTATACGATAGGCGTTTATCTGATGAGTTATAATGAGGAAACCAGAACAGTTTATGTTGATGAAGATATAACAGTTTCAATTGATTTAGAATGGCCAGTAAATCCTCCAATAATAAATATTTATTATCCTGAAAATGGCCAAACTATAAATGGAGATGAATTTAAACTTCAAGGTTATATTCCATTTTTTTATGGTGATAAGGCAACACTTAATTTGAATGGCGATGAACAGGTAATTGAGGTTTATTGTGGAGATTTCAATCAGTGGATTTCGATAACTGAACAAGAGAATGAATTTTATCTTAGAGCAACAAATTCGCAAGGCAATACAGGAGTTTCTGACATTTATACAATTTATAGATACGAACAGATTGATGAATTACGAATCGAACTTACATGGAACACGGATAGTACGGATGTTGATTTACATATCTGGGATCCTGATGAAAATCATTGTTATTTTGGGGACAAATTCGCAATACCAAATGGATATTTAGAACAAGATATTACTGATGGATATGGACCTGAGATCTTTTATCAATCACAAATTTCGAGTGGAATTTATGTTGTGAAAGCTCATTTTTATGAGGGATATAGTTATATTAATCCTACATTAGCAGAAGTAGAGATAATTTTTAATGAGGAAACCACATATTTTGGACCTTATGAATTTACTGCTGATGGTGAAGATGAAGGTGCATGGTGGGATGTGACATCTTTTACAATCATTAGTGGAAAGTTGTCAAAATCAAAAGATACAATTATTAACATAAATAAAATTATAACTAAAAAAGATTCGAAATAAATTTTTATATAGAATTCCCAGCCTTATTTCATAAAAACTAAATAATATTTGTGAGAATTTAATATTGAGTTTACTATAAAAACCCGCGAAACACACAAAATACACGAAAATTGTTTATATAAATTCAGTAATATCAATATATTTTTTCGCGTATTTCGCGGGAAATACCTTTTTGGAGTGGACTCAATATTAAAATATCTATTTAAGTAAAAGACAACAAATTTTATTATTCAAAATCTAATAAATCCTCTTTCTTTACAATTTCTATTTAGATTCATGGGAAATAATTTGACAAACATTTTTTCTTTATTAATTTAATAAAAAAATAAGTAACTCAAGTTTCGCAGGTGGCAGACAGAACTGAGTTCCGTGTTACCCTGAAATAGCGAGCAGGAGAACAATAATAAAGTTGATTTTTGTTGATTAGTTGATCTTTATTTTTAAGAATGAAATATTCGTCTTATTAGTGTTTACCTGCCTTATCTTCGTTTAT
>JAGMCF010000040.1 GCA_023129415.1 Candidatus Cloacimonadota bacterium | reverse complement strand
TTTGGCAGTTTTTAGAAATTCTTCCTGCTCTTCTTCTGTAACCCCGCGAGAAACTCCACCTGGAAGTCCGCACACAGGATGAATTACTTTTCCGCCTAAAGTTGTGATAATTTCTCTTAATCTTCTTCTACTATTAATAACCTGTTTTCCAATCTCTAAACCTACTTTGCCAATAACTCCTAAAATATTTCTTTCACCAGGAGGAGCATCTGGTCCAACAACAAAATCAGGTCCTCCTAAGAAGAAGAAATGCAAAAGATGGTCTTCCATCATAAAAGCATTATAAATAAGACGACGTATTTTAACAGCAGTTTCGGTAGGTTTTACTTTATATACTTCATCAACAGCCTTTGTGGATGCCATATGGTGAGCAGTCGGGCAAACTCCGCAAATACGGGGAGTTATTCTTGGTAACTCTTCTACAGGTCGTCCAACACAGAACTGTTCAAAACCTCTTAATTCAGGGACTTGTAAATAGGCATTGGTTACATTTCCTTCATCATCAAGGAAAATTTCAATTTTACCATGACCTTCTAATCTTGTAATTGGATCTATTGAAATCTTTTTAGCCATAATAATTAATCCTTCTTTTCAGATTTTTTCATTACATTTTCTCTGTTTAAGTCAATTTTTATCAGTTTAAATCAATGCATTCTTTTTCTTCTCAACAATGATACAGGGAGAGAAAAACGATAGAAAGTACCCGCTGGATCTACAACTTGCTCCATAAGTTTATTGACTTTCTCTTCGCTCATATCTTCTTCACCCTCCAAGCCCATAATTGAAGCCAGTGCAGAAATCATCTTAGCACCCATATCTTGTACTTCAGGTGGTGGTCCATAACAGCCACGACAGGGCATATTAACTGCTATACATCTTCCATCGCCTTCTTCACTACATCCGGAGCGAGTGACGGGTCCTATACAAATAATTCCCTCAGCAAGAAAGCATTTTTCAGGGTCTGATTCAACAAGAGAAATTCTATTTATTTTTTCAATTGATAATTTTTCTGGTTTGGTTTCATTACGCGAGCAAGTATCACATAAAGATTTAACAGGAGCTAAAACAGTACCCTTTTCTGGCAAATCTCCTGATAAAATTGTATTAATGGCTTTCATAGTCAAATATGGAGCTGGTGCACAACCAGGAATATAATAATCCACATCGATTACCTGATCCAGACTTTTTACAGTATCATGGAAACCAGGTAAGGTTAATTCTCCTTCTGGAACTTTATTAATCTTCTGTGGTACAGTATAGTTAGGATTATCAACAGAAGGACAGTTCTTACCATATGAGGATTGAAAAATAGTTTCTCTATCCCAGAAATTTCCTAAACCAGGAATTCCGCCTAAATGAGAACAAGCCCCAAAAGAAACAACTAATTGTGATTTTTTCCTTAATAGATGAGCCATTTCTTCTTGCTCATCTGTGCGAATAGCGCCATTGATAAAGGCAACCGTTATTTCACGATCTTTCATTTTTCTTACATTTTCATATTTAAAATCCATAGCACAGGGCCAGAAAACAATATCTACTAATTCAACGACTTTAAGAATGTCCTCATTTAGATCGATTATTGCCTCCTCACAACCACCACATGATGAGCACCAATAAAAAGCAACTTTAGGTTTTGGCATAGTTGACTCCTTTCAATATTTTATTTAGCCACAAAATTCACGCCCGTTCTCCGTAGTCCCGACTTAATCGGGACGAAGGCTGAAAAGAAACACTAATTTTTTTTAGAATATAAGTTTTCTGAAGGATGAAAAGGACCTAACTGCTTGATTGTTTCAACCATCTCATTTGCTACTTTTGCAAATCTTTCTCCTTCGCTTGCGCTGACCCAGTCCAATCTAACCCTATCTTCTTCAATTCCAAACTGCTTCAACATTTTTTTCAAAAGAATTGTTCTTCGTAATACTTTATAATTTCCCTTTTTGTAATGGCAATCTCCTGGGTGACATCCCAAAATCAACACACCACTTGCTCCATCTCTAAAAGCCTGTATGGCAAACTGTGGTTCAACACGTCCACTACACATAACACGAATAACTCTAATATTTGCTGGACAACTCAATCGAGCATTACCAGCCTTATCGGCTCCCTCATAAGAACACCAATTACATAGAAATGTAACAATTGTTAATTTTTCATCTTTCATTTTGCTACCTCTCTGATTTCAGCAGATATTTGTTCCATTGTAAAATTCTTTGCTTTTGCTGCACCGGTTGGGCAGGCTGCGACACAAGTTCCACAACCCCTGCAGAGCGTGTCATCAACAACTGAAATATTTTTCTCAATATCTCGATGTATAGCAGAATATGGGCATAATCCAATACAAGTATTACAGCCACAGCATATATCTTCATCTATCTCTGCTACTATAGGTTCTAATTCCAGTTTTTCACCAATCCTGAGTTTTGAGAGTATCTTTCCTGCTGATGCACCAGCTTGAGCCACAGCATCTCCAATATCTTTTGGTCCCTGACAAGAGCCAACAACAAAGACACCTTCGAGGGTTGTAGCAAAGGATTTCATCAGTGAATGCTCCTCAGAAAAGAATCCTCTATCATCCAGAGGTATATCAAAAAATTCTGCGAGCTTTTCGTTATCAGAATTCGGTTCTACAGCAGATGTGAGAACAACCATATCTACAGATATTCTTTTCTGTTCCCTGGTATTTGATTTGTATTCTACAACAAGTTTTTCTCCTTCCTTAGAAATGGATGTACTCTCATTAGTTCGTATAAATTCAACGCCTTTCTTGGTTATCTCGTCATACAATTTCTGATGCTCCTTTTTTGGAAGACATAAATCAGAGTAGAAATTGAATATTTTTACATCAGACAACTTTTCTTTCATAAGATGAGCCAGTTTAACTGAATACATACAACATATTCCAGAGCAGTATCCCTTTTCTTCCCTTCCAACACAGTAGATAAAAGCAATGGATTCAGGTTCTTTTCCATTTTTCAATAGAATTTTTCCTCCTGTAGGTCCATTTGATGCATTTAATCTTTCCAACTGTAAGCTAGTTAAGATATTATTGAACCTGCCATATCCATATTGAGGGAGAGAACTCGGATCAAAAACTGATGAGCCAGTAGCTAATATAATTGCTCCGACATTTTTCTCAACTACTTCATCTTCATCCTCGAAGTTGATAGCACCAAATGGACAACTATCCTGACATGCACTACATTCCTCTCCCTTTAATCTCTTGCAGTTAACTTTATCAATAACTGGTACATTAGGAAGGGCACCAGCATAAGGAAGATATATCGCTTTTCGTTTGGATAATCCTTCATCAAATTCATTTGTGACCTCTATTGGACAGGGTTCAAAGCAAGCCCCACATCCAATACAAGCTTCTTCACTTACATATCTTGCTTTCTTCCTGATATTGACAGTAAAATTCCCGAAGGATCCAACAACCCCTTCTACTTCACTATAAGTAAGTGTTTCAATATTCTCTTTTTGAAGAACTTCCTGCTGTTCAGGTGATAACATGCATGGAGCACATTCCATAGTGGGATATACATCTTCAAACATTGCTGTAAGTCCACCAATACAGGGAGTTTTCTCAACAAGATAAACCTTTCTTCCCTTATGAGCAAGTGTAAGAGCTGACTCTAAACCAGCTATACCACCTCCTATTATAAGAACATCCGGTTGAACATCGATTTCCTTTCTCTCAATTGGTTCTTGAAAAGACACTCTGTTTATGGCAGCTAAGCAAAGTTTTCTTGCCTTTTCAGTAGCAAGGGTTTTATCTGGAGTAACCCACGCACACTGTTCCCGTATGTTCGTCATATGGAAAAGGAATGGATTAAGTCCTGCTTCTTCGCATACATTCATAAACTTTTGTTCATACTGTTTTGGTGTACAAGCTGCAACTACAACCCTTGAAAGGTTTTCCTTTTTTATTTCCTCTTTAAGAAACTCCAAACCATCATTCGAACATAAGAGGTTGTGACTTTTTGCAGTGACAACACCTTCGATGTTTTTCACATCATTAACGATAGAATCAACATCGACCACATCTCCTATATTCGGTCCGCACTTACACACATATACACCTATTCTCTCTGACATAATGCCTCCTTTTCTAAAATTTTAGTTGCCTTATCTTAAAGTCCCTTCATAGTGTGTAGTATACTGCCGTTCCTTCACCTCTTTGGGGGTATAATCGGGCAGAATCATTGGAGAAATCTTTGTTCTATCAATATTCAACTTTTCAACTTCTTTTTCATACTCATAAATATGATTAAGGTTCAATTTCCCAATTTCTATTTCTTTTGCTCTTTGTGCAGCATGTTTACCAGCTCTTTTACCAAATACTATAAGATCTAACTGCGAATTTCCCATCAGACGGTTTCTTCCATGAACACCCCCAGAAGACTCACCTGCTACGAATAAGCCAGGAATCCTTGCTTCACAATGGTCATTTATTTCTAATCCACCATTTTGATAATGTAAAGTTGGATACACTAACATTGGCTCTTTGCGGATATCAATATCAAATCTATTAAATTGTCTCAACATTGCAGGTAAGGCTTTTTCAATAGTACCTTTACCATTTATCTCTTCAACTAATGGTGAATCCAGCCATACACCCGCCAATCCAGATGGAGTACGAATGCCATTGTCTCTCTCTGAACATTCTCTTATGAAAGAAGATGCTTCTACATCTCTTGGCTCTAATGGGAAAACAAATATCTCACCTTGTTTATTAAGTGGTTGTGCTCCCAATCCTCTTATTTTCTCAGTACAAAGAAAGCCGACTATCTGCTCTGGATAAACAGCACCAGTTGGATGGTATTGCACAGAATCCATAAAAAGCAGATTTGCTCCAACACGGTAACCCAGCACTAATCCATCAGCAGTTGCTCCGTAGTGATTAGTTGTTTCAAATCCTTTAATATGTAATCGTCCAAAGCCACCTGTAGCCATTATCGTAGATTTTGCTTTGATAGTAAAATATTCTCTATTTTCCAAATGATATATCACTGCACCACCAACTTGTCCTTTATCATCCCTTAATAATTCTACAACAGGTGAGAATTCTAATACTTTAATCTCATCAGGATGGTTTTGCACCTCATCGCGCAGAACTCTACAAATACCTGCACCGGTATAGTCCCTTGCAGAATGCATACGAGGACGACAGGTTCCTCCACCGGGCTTTGTAAACATTGTACCATCTGGATTTTTATCAAACATCACACCTAATTTCTCTAACCAATCAATGACTACTGGACCATCATTTACTAATGCTCTTACAAGATCAGGTTTATTATCAAAATGACCACCACCTAATACATCAAGATAATGCAAAGCAGGGGAGTCATCAGGACGGACAGCTGCCTGAATTCCACCTTGCGCCATCATAGAATTAGAATCACCTAAACGAAGCTTTGTTACTAATATTACAGTAGCACCATTCTCTGCTGATAATAATGCAGCGGAGAAACCAGCAGAACCAGCTCCAATTACTAATACATCAGTCTCAAAATCTGTGGTTGACAAATCAAAATCTTTCGGATTAATCCTTGCATATGTTTCTAATAGGTCAGCAATTTCTGTAGTTATTTTTTCTCCTTTATTTGGACCAACTCTAATCTCACGACGAGCATCAGACTTATAGTCTGGATGAAATTTGTTTAGAACCTCTTCTCGTTCCTCTGATGACATAGAAGGATATATTTGTTTTCCTGTTTTTGCTAATTTCAATCGTTCCGGTCTTGTCTTTTCAACATTCTTTAACGATTCTTTCATACTTTCAGGATACATTTTTTCTCCTAATTAATTTCATTTCAGTTTTAT
>JAGMCF010000004.1 GCA_023129415.1 Candidatus Cloacimonadota bacterium | reverse complement strand
TTATCAAGTTTCTAAGTTTTTTCTTTGTGTCTTTGTGCCTTTGTGGTGAAGAGATTTTCATATGAGATTTTCAAAATCAGATAGAATCGTTGTCCTTACTGGAGCTGGCATAAGTGCTGAATCTGGTTTGAAAACCTTCCGTGATAGTGATGGTTTATGGGAGAACTATCGAGTAGAAGATGTGGCAACACCGCAGGCATTTCATAGAAATCCAGAATTAGTGTGGGAATTCTATAAACAACGGTATGAACAGCTTAAAACTGCAAAACCAAATCCAGCACATTTCACCTTAAAAAAATTAGAAGATTTTGCCCAAACTAATTTTTCTTTAATAACACAGAATGTCGACGGTCTACATTTTCAAGCGGGCAACAATAATGTACTTGAAATGCATGGAAGTATTTTAAGATGCTTTTGTGTAAAATGTCGTAATAATTATCCTATCTCAGATGTTGACCTTGAAAAGCCAATCCCATTTTGTGAAAAGTGTAAAGGAATGTTGCGACCTGATGTAGTTTGGTTTGGTGAAATTCCTTATCATTTAGAAAAGATAAATATATTATTGCAAAAGGCAGATTACTTTATTATTATTGGAACAAGTGGAGTTGTTTATCCTGCTGCTGGGTTCTTACAGACAGCAAAGTATTATGGAGCAATGACAATTGGAATAAATCGCGAGAAACCAGCTAATTACTATCTTATAGATAAATTTTATTTAGGTAAGGCTGGAGAAGTTCTACCTAAACTTGTTGATGAGTGGATAGAATAAATTTTATATAAATTTGAGGAATATACTCAGGATATATTTTTAGTAAACTTATTGTATTATAACATAGCACGGTAAACCGCAAATAACAAATATCAAATTATAAATTCCAAATAAATTCCAAAATCCAATAACCAAATGACCAAAATATTTTATTTCAGTTAATGGAGTTTATTTTTATTTAGAATTTGGGATTTAATTTTTTGCAAAAAAACAAAGAATTTATTTATAATACTATAGCTAGAATCATTGGTAGGGGTTTTAATTCTCGACGCAAAGGATCAAGAGTTAATCCAAGAGCTTCCAGAGTAAAAGCTCCCAGAAGCATACTATCTCCTTCTTCGCCAAAGATGACATCTGCTCCACCTACCAGATTTTTATACTTGAAAAGAGCTCCACCCTTTTTACGAGTAATCTTGGTTCCATCTGCCAATCGGAACACTTGTTCACCTAAAGGTTTAATATCAAGTTTTTGCAAAATTGGAGTTGGTACTACAGAGTAAATAGCCCCAGAATCAATTAGAAAATCTATTTTTTCTGTAACTTCAGGGTTAGTTGGATTTCCTACTTCGATCTCTAAAAATGTTAGTCCCATTAAATATTCCTATTTTTATTAAACTGAATATTTTTTTCATTTATTTAATTTTTTCTTAAGCAGTCAAAATATTAAAAGTGTAAATGAATTCATCAAAACTTCCTATTCTTAGTATAGGTTGTTTATTCCAACTAATTAGAGTTTGTCCGTAAAGTCGGTTTTTTCGATAAATTGAAACTTGACTTAAGACGATAGTCTTGAGTTAAGTCCCGAGTTAAAAGACTTAAGTCAAGTTAGCTGAAGCAAACTTAACTCAAGTTTTCATAGTTTACAGATAGACTCTAATTAGTTTTTCATTTTTTCAAATCTTTACGCATCTGGTTTGCAACATTATCTAATGCTTCTTTAGCCGTAAGCTGATTTCTCAGCACCTTTTCAATTACCCTTTCTCCAAGAAATTTTCTTGTTTCAAACCAGAGTTCAATTTGTGGTTCAACTGTTGCATAATCAAGTTGATGATATATACCTTCCAATCCAGTATGTTGTTTGAATCTTTCTTGTAATTCCTTATTTTGAAGTGCGCTTTTTCTTACAGGCATGTAGAAAGTCATAAGAGACCATTTTGCCGTCTGCTCAGGACTTGTAAACCATTTGATAAATTCCCAACAAGCTTCTTGCTTCTTTTCGTTATCTGACTCTTTATCATTTCTAAAAATCACAATATTTGTACCACTAATCAGATTATGTTTTGTTCTATTATATGGAACAGGGGCTAAACCAAGATTAAAAGGTATACCTCCCTTTCGTAAATATACCATTGACACACTCGACCCTTCTACCATTGCGACTTTGCTTGCAAGGAAGTCGTTCTGTCCATCATATCCTGTTGATAAATATGCTACTTTATGTTTATTTAGAAGATCATAAAAATGATTTAATGCTTCAACTCCTTCTTTGCTATTAAACAATGGTTCGGTATTATCTTCATTCATTATTTCGCCACCAGCTTGAAGAAGAAGATTTTCAAATTGCCAGACCTCAGTAGAAAAAGTGGTTCCCCATTGATCAGTTCTTCCATCTCCGTCTTTATCTTGAGTTAATATCTTGCATACTGCGATAAATTCATCCCAAGTTTTTGGTGGAGAATTTACATCTAAATCATTTTGAAAAAATATATCTTTGTTATAATACATGACCCGGACACTCTTATTAAATGGAAATGACCAGATAGTATCATTTATCATATTGCTTTTGATAAATACAGGATAGAAGTCAGATAATTCTTTTTCTGAAAGCCCATTTTTACCTTTTATGAATTTTTCTATAGCAACGATTGCATCACCCTTAATAAATTTAGCTATCCAGGATTCATATGCTTGAGCCATATCTGGTTGTGTATTTGCTATTATAGCAGCCATTAATTTCTGCGATAAAGCTTGATATCTGCCCATAGAAACACCATGGATTTTGATATTCGGATGAGTATTATTAAATTCGTCTATCATTGTTTTGAGTGCATCACCTAAAGGTCCACCCATTGCATGCCAGAATTCTACAACAATTTTGTCAGATAAGGTTTCTTTTTTTGAACAACTTCCTAAAATCACAATAAGTATGATTAAAGCAGTTATATATTTTTTCCCCGAAAATAATCGGGATTTCACTTTATTCAACATTTTTGCTCCTTAAGCAATTTTTTTTCAATCACAAAATCATGAATATGATAGTCAAGAAAATTGATAAAAATCTAACATATTTTGTATTTTTTGAAAAACGCAAAAAGTTAGAACATTATCCATCTTATATGAATATCATGATATAATTGGGAAGTTTAAGACTTTAAGACATTTTGGAAATAATTTTAACACTACCGAAAGAAAAACTCAAAAGACTTGACATTAGAAATTGTTGAAGAAAAATTTAATATAAATGCGGGGGCGTAGTTCAATTGGTTAGAACGTCCCGACAGGTCGGGAAGGTTGCGAGTTCAAGTGTAATAATATGTGCTATTCATGAATTTAGGCGCTTCAGTTAGTAAGAACTTCTCTACTATATTTGAAAGTTTGTTCCAATTTTCATAACGAGATGTATTTTATTTACATTCTATATTCAGAAAAGAAAGATAAATATTATGTTGGTCATACAAATAATTTAACCTTAAGATTAAAAAGACATAATTCAGGAAGGAATAAATCCACAAAATCAGGAGTTCCCTGGGAGATGGTCTACTTTGAAGAATATGAGACGAAGTCAGAAGCAATGAAAAGAGAGAATAAGATAAAGAAGCAAAAGAGTAAAAAATATATTACAGAATTGCTAAATAAAAGCTGAAGGAAAGTCTTATTCTCACCATCTAATTATTTGACTTAGACAGGAGGGAAAAACTTGACATAGTAAATCAATTTTTAGAAATAGTTTTACCTTTTGCGGGGGCGTAGTTCAGTTGGTTAGAACGTCCCGACAGGTCGGGTCCGTCTGGGCGCCGAGACCGAAAGGTTGCGAGTTTTCAATCAAATAGATTGATGAGATATATTAGGAAGTAAGGTGAAATCTTTATAGATTTTATTAAGATATAGAAGCGGGGGCGTAGTTCAGTTGGTTAGAACGCTAGCCTGTCAAGCTAGAGGTCGCGAGTCCGAGTCTCGTCGCTCCCGCCAAAAAAAGCTTGTCTGTCAAGCCAGAGGTCGTCCCGATTTTTCAATCGGGATCGATCCCGCCATTATTTTATATATAACAAAGAAATTTCTTTTTATAAATGATTGGTTTGTTTAAACTAAATGTTTTATACTTATATACTATATTCAGATAGAAAAGATAAATACTATATAGGACACACTCACAATTTAGTATTACGATTAGAAAGGCATAATTCTGGAAGAAGCAGATTTACTAAGGCAGGGATTCCTTGGATTATTGTTTATTATGAGGAATATGAGACAAAATCGGAAGCGATGAGAAGAGAATATGAACTAAAAAAACAAAAGAACCGAAAGTATATCATAAATTTAATTGACAAGAAGCGATAATTTGTTTGTCAAGCCAGAGGTCGTCCCGATTTGTTAATCGGGATCGCTCCCGCCATTTTTTACAAACCAGAACAATAAAACATTGACATCAATTTCTGAACAGAAGATTTTTTTTATATGAAAAATATTCTTTTAACAAATGATGATGGAGTTTTTGCAGAAGGTATTGAAGAATTAGCGAAAATTTTACAGAAAAAATATTTTGTAACAATTGTTGCCCCTGATAGAGAAAGAAGTGCAGCATCTCATTCTTTAACTTTACATCATCCACTTAGAATCATTAAAGTTAGCAAAAATAAATATGCTATAGATGGAACTCCAGCTGATTGTGTTATATTAGCCATTAACAGTATTCTTAAAAGGAAACCTGATTTGGTAATTTCAGGAATTAATAATGGACCTAATATGGGTGAAGATATACTTTATTCCGGAACAGTCTCCGCAGCTATAGAAGCGATGAATATGGGCTATCCAGCTATTGCTGTTTCATTAGCTTCTTATCAGAAAGGTGACTTTTCTGACTGTGCTTCGATAATTGATTCACTTCTAGAAAAAGATTTCATATCAATACTTTCTCCAAAAACTATTCTTAATATAAATATTCCTCCATTCTCAATTAATGAAATTAAAGGAATTAAAGTAACAAAATTAGGACATCGTATTTATACTGACTTTATTGAGGAAAGAAATGACCCACGAGGGAAACCATATTTTTGGATTGGTGGTCAGGTTCCAGAGTGGTCAGAAGGGGGTGAAACTGATTTTGATGCTATAAAAGCTGGATATGTGTCAATTACTCCCATAAATGTTGATATGACTAATTATTCTTATTTTCTAACAATAGAGAATTGGATTAAAAAAGAGTTTTAGTCACTTATTTATACAAGATTAATGATTTTTATAATTTATTAGAATATTAATATGGATTTTGCTAAGGAAAGAAAGTCAATGGTTGAGCGCCAAATAAAGGCTCGAGGTATTTATAATGATAGATTATTAGATGCTTTTTTAAAAGTAGAACGACATATTTTTGTTCCAAAATCTATGATTAAGTATGCATATTATGATCAACCTTTAAGTATTGGTCATGGGCAAACAATATCACAGCCTTATATTGTTGCTTTAATGATTGATTTGTTAGAATTAAATGAGGATGATATAGTTTTAGAGATTGGAACTGGTTCTGGCTATCAAACTGCTTTATTAGCAGAATTGGCAAGAAATGTTTATTCAATTGAAAGGATAGAAACATTAGCAAGAAGTGCGGAAGAAAGATTAAAAAAATTGGGTTATAATAATATAATAATAAAGGTTGGTGATGGCACACTTGGATGGAATGGAACCACTTTTTCTACGGATGAAAAAACATTGAGTTACAAAGAAGAAATTGATATAAAATTTGATGGTATTATTGTATCTGCTGCTGCACCAGAAATGCCCCAAAAATTGATTGAGCAACTTGCTGATAATGGTAGAATGATTATCCCGTATGGAAAGCATTTCTCACAGGATTTATTAAGAATTTCTAAAAAGAAGAATAAAATTAAGAAGGAAAATTTTGGTGGATGTATGTTTGTTCCTCTTATTGGTGAATATGGATGGAAGAAGTGAAAAAGTTTATACCTTTATTCATCATACTTATTATTTTACCTAATATTCTTTTTTGTGAAATAAAGAAAGAACAGGAGAAACAAACAAGAATTTCAGAATATTTAGAAAAGAAGAATTTTTCTAAAGAAGCAATAGTTGTTGCTCTTGCTACCCTTCCAATTTTTGAATTAAGACTTGCAATTCCCTTTGCTATTAATCATCCTGATTACAAAATGTCGTGGCATAAATCATATTTATTAGCAATAATTGGAAATTTTTTACCAATACCATTTATTTTATTGATATTAAAATTTGGTGTGAACCTTTTAAGCCATATTCCAATCTTAAAAAAATTTTTTGATTGGCTCTTTGCACGAACTCGAAAAAAAGGAGCACTTGTACAAAAGTATGAAGAATTAGGCTTGATTTTATTTGTAATGATTCCACTTCCCATAACAGGGGCATGGACAGGAACTGTTGCAGCCTATCTTTTTGGTATTAAGTTTATTCCATCCTTAATATGTATTTTGACAGGTATTTGTTTAGCAGGAGTTATAGTTACTATTCTTAGCCTGTTTGGAATCTGGGGAGCAATAATTGCTTCCACTGTTTTAATTATTTTGTTCGTTATCTGGATTATTAATAATATCAAAAAGAGGTTAATCCAGCAACAAGAGAATTGAGATATGCAAAATAGGGTTTTT
>JAGMCF010000039.1 GCA_023129415.1 Candidatus Cloacimonadota bacterium | reverse complement strand
TCTTTGCATATGCAGTTGGACAGTTCATAAATGGTCAGTTGGGTGATAAATTAAATTCTCGTAAGATTATTACAATCGGATTAATAACTTCAGCAATTTTGAACATCATTTTTGGATTCAGTGCAGGTGTTATAATTATAATGGCTGTTTTGTGGGGATTAAATGGATATTTCCAATCTATGGGTTGGGGACCTACGGTAAAATCAATGGCAAATTGGTTCCCTCAGAAGGTTAGAGGGAAAATTTCAGGAAGACTTGGAACAAGTTATATTATCGGAGGAGCTCTTTCCTGGCTCGTGGCTGGTACTATTATAAAATATATGAATTGGCGTTTCACTTTCTGGATTCCTGCTGTGATTTGTTCTATTCTGGCAATTCACTGGTATATAAGAGCACGAAATGCTCCTGAAGAAGTTGGTTTACCAAGTTTGGAAGATCAGGAAAAGGGAATTGAAAAAACTGAAATTAAAAAGGACCATCATATAGGTTTCCGGAAAACTCTAAAAATTACACTTTTAAATCATTATGTCTGGTTTGCTGGTTTGGCATTATTTGGTCTAAATATTGTTCGTTATGGTTTTATGTCCTGGGCACCAACATTTATGTTTGAAGAACAAGGAGCAACAATCTCTTCAGCTGCTTATAAAGCAATTGCCTTTCCTGTTGCAGGAGGATTAGGAGCGATATTTGCTGGATGGGCATCTGACAAAATATTTAAACACAAAAGAGCCCCTATAGCTTTTATAATGTTAATCTTTTTAGCAATATTTTGTTACTTATTTAAAATAATTCCCGGTAATAATTGGTTATTAAGTTTAATTATTTTATTATTTATTGGATTTTTTACCTTTGGACCTCATATATTATTAGTTGCAGCTATACCTATTGATTTAGGCTCACGAAAAGCTGCATCTTCTGTAACTGGTTTTATTGATGCAATGGGATACTTAGGAGCAAGTTTGACAGGTGTGGGAACAGGTTATTTAGTAGAGAAGTATGGCTGGGGTGCAGGTTTTTATTTCTGGATTTTTGGAGCAATCTTCTCAGCAATTATGATTATATTCATCTGGAAACATAAGGATAAAAAAGTTTAGTTAGAATATAGCATTTGTTACTAAGGATTATAAAACGAATTGTTAACATTCCTCACTCCAGATTTATAAGACATAACCATAATTTTGAGAGAATTTAATCAAATCCTTTAATGTTTGGATAACTTCTTCTTTCAATCAAAACACCTGCTGGAAGAGTTCACATACAATTTTAATAATATATTTTAATTTATTCATAAATTTTTTTACAAACCTCATTCCATAGATGATGCATTTTATTTTATTTCTATTTTTTTGCATGTGCAGTATAAAAGAATTCATAATCTTTATAAGCAAAATATGTAAGTAAAACCAATTAAATTTTGTATTTTCAAGAAAGCGATAATAATTAGATTTACTTATTGCTTCTTCAAATTGATTACGAACACAAAGAAATATAGTTAAAAACATTAAAAAAGAAATATGGAATAAATCATAGAGGATTCTTTATCCCTGTATCATATTTCTTTTCTTGATATAGGCTTTATTGTTTAATAAACTTATTTTAAGTTACTGAAATAATTCCTAAATATCCGAATCAAAACTAATATGTTTTTGAACTATAAATTTATTGACATAACTTTTCACTTTTAAAAATTTTTAATATGATTGAATTGGTTCCATCGTTTTATCCTTGTTTTTAAATTTAAAATAATTAAATATATGATAATCAATGTAATCTAATTATCGTATCTTTCAATAATTTATTTACATTTTTCCGAAATGAGAAATATTGATTTAATTGCTTTTATTATCGCAATAATATAGAAAGATTATATGAATAAAAATTATGTAACATTAAAATCTATTAAAAACAATTTAACAAATACTAAATCAATCCAAGATAAGAATAGAATAATAACACCATTATTTCGACCAATATCCTATTATCTAACTTATTTACTGATGAGAGTAGGATTTTCTCCAAATAAAACTTCATTGTTATCGTTTTGTGTAGGATTTGTTGGTATTATTTTATTATCTTTTCCAAACAAATATACTAAAATATTGGTAATAATATGTCTATACATTTGGATATTGTTAGAATATTGTGATGGCAACATTGCTAGAGTGTCAGGAAAATCATCATTTGCTGGAAGTGTAATTGATAATTTAAATCCTAATATGATAAAAGTACTAATGCCAATTGCATTAGGAATAAACGCTTTTCTGTCCTTTGACAGACTATTCAAGTTTACATATCCATTAGAAATTAATGTTATATTTGGTTTTATGGTTAGTATGTTATATTTGTTGTCTATATATTATGGTGAATTAAACAATAAACTACAAATGACCTATTATGGAAATATTAAGAAAAAGGATTACAAAATAGATGAGGTTTATAATAAACTTATAGAAAAGAATAAAATATATACAATATTATCTTGGATATTCAAGATAGTTATGTATATTGAATCTTACGGTAACCTCGGGCTAATAATAACAATAACATTTATATTTTTTAACATACATTTATATCTTTTATTGTTATTATTTTTTATAAGAATAATAATGTTTATATTAAAATTAGGGGGATTTATGTATATAGCCGTACGACTCTCTAATTAACTTTAAGAAAATTATTGTGACATCATTATTAACAACATATTAATAGCAAAAATGAATGTTTTTAAATTCAGATCACATAAAGATTTAAGACATAACATTATAATGGTCCCACATTTTCGGATAGTATGATATATTTGTTTAACATATATAAAAACTAGAAATATTTACAAGAAATAATTATATAAAACATTAGACAAATATGAACATGAGAAACACCTTTAGTGGTGTTGTTAAAGCAAGAGTATCAATACCAGCACTTTTTTAGAGGTTATAGTGATTAATACTAAATATATTAGTCCATACATTCACGAAACACCAGAGTCAAGGTATAGAACTAAGGATGCTATGCTCACAATAGGATTTCTCGGCAATAAAGAATTTGGTAAGGTATTGGATATAGGTTGCAGTAATCCTAAGGGAAGATATGTAGAGAAGTATTATAAAATAAAAACAGACAATACTTCTATTGATTTAGATATTGGTAAGTTGTATGGTAGTTATGATACAGTTTTCTGTTTTGAAGTAATTGAGCATTTATTTAATCCATTACATTTATTGTTAGAAATCAGAAAAATTCTAAAAGATAATGGTAAATTATTTCTAACCACTCCGAGACATAAGCCTTACTTTTTAAGATGCAAAAGACATTTCCACGAATTTTATAAAATTGATTTAGTGAATTTAATAAAACGAGCTGGGTTTAAAATAGTCAGGTTTCAATTTACAAGAAGAAGAGAGCTATGGAGATGGTTTTTCGGCTTTAGACCTTTTTTAAGATTAATTTTTGGTGGTACTTTTTATATTGAGTTAGAAAAGGAAATATAATATATAATTATGATGCCGTTCAAGTTGATTATGTAACCAGCGGGAAGAGAGAAAGTCACTAATTAAAATTAAAATATTATATTTTGTACAAAAATAAATGCTTTTTTAAAGATATAATATTGAAGAAAAGTTGAATTTAAGGAGAATTAATGTCCTTAGTTATAAATAGAGATAAGTTGACTTTGTTTATACATAAAAGCTTTTCAAGAATAATAAAAAAAGATTATAATATACTAAAGAAGTATTATCCATTAAGAGCTTTTCAATATAATCCCGGTAGAATATTAAGTTTAAATCTACTCTGTATTGTAATAGTGTTATTCAATCAGATCAAAATGTTTATCTGGTTATTGAGAAATATTTGTCAAGCGAAATATATTTATATATGCGGAGCTGACTATTATGCTTTAATGCCAGTCTTGTTTGCAAAAGTTTTTAAAAAGAAATCAATTATTCGTGTCGGTGGATATGATGCAGCATCTATCCCCCAAATAAAATCTGGCGTCTTTTATAAAAAATATAAAGCTCTTGCTGCGAAAATTTCTTATACAAATGCTGATTTAATAATTCCAGTTGATGAATCATTAATAAACAGCATAAATTACTACAATAATAAAGATGGATTAAGTAATGGTATAAAATATTTTGTAAAAGATTTGAAGACAAAAATTATTGTTATTAACAATGGTTACGATGCTCAAAAATGGTGTAAAAAAGAAAATATTAAACGAGAAAAAACTGTATTGTCTATCGGAAGTATTAAAGATGAAAAAACATTTAAAAGAAAAGGTTTTGACTTATTGATAGAGATAGCAAAAAAAATGAATGGAGTAAAATTTATTCTTTTAGGATTACAAAATGATATGTACCAATTGGCAAAAAAAAACAGTACAGATAATATTGAATTGCATCACTTTATTCCTCATGATGAATTGATAAATTATTACTCAAAAGCAAAGGTGTTTTGTCAACTTTCGTTATTTGAAGGATTTCCAAACACATTATGTGAAGCCATGTTATGTGAATGTATACCAGTTGGATCTGATGTCAATGGTATTCCGGGAGCGATAGGTGATTGTGGCTTTATTCTTAAAGAAAAAAATGCAGATAAGGCTGTAAAACTAATTGAAAAAGCATTAAATTCATCCGAAAGTTTGGGAAAACAAGCAAGGCAGAGGATTAAAGAAAATTTCACCTTAGAACGACGAGAAAACAAAATTATACATCTTATTGAAGAGATGTATGAATAAATCAACTAATTTGAACAGAAATTTAAAAGTCAGTATATGAATAATTTATTAATAGAATTTAAACCAATTAAACAAGTATCAAGAATTATAATTTGTTTTATTAAAAATAAAGATTTGGAAATGTTTTTATATATTGGATTACTTGAACTTTTTATTATTGAGATAATTGATCCTTTAAAATTTAATAATAATCTATATTGAAAAATGTAATTTACTATGTTTCTTCTTATTACACCAGCTCATAATGAAGTAGATCAGGTTGATGGTTTGTTAAATTGCATGCAAGCAAGCACATTACAACCTGACTGTTGGTTAATTATAGACGATAATAGTACTGATGGGACTGGGGATAGATTCCGTAAAAGCGGATCTAATCTTAAATTTTTAAAAGTATATAGGATGAAGCAGGCAGATAAATATATGGAATTCCATATTTCTAAGGTGCTACAAACTGGATTATATGTCTTAGGAGATTTGCTGAAACAAGCGGATTATATAGGCTTTTTAGATGCTGATATTCGCTTTGGACCCAATTACTGGAAAAGATTAGTAGAATCACTAACTATTAATCCACATTTAGGTATTGTCTCAGGTGTCCTGTGTTCAAGAAATAAACATGATATTCTTAGCATCGAACCTTATCAGCGATTAGATACACCCAGAGGAGGGCTAAGATTGATTAAAGGTGAATGTTACTATGAAATTGGAGGGGTAGAAAGAAGTAGAGCATGGGATG
>JAGMCF010000038.1 GCA_023129415.1 Candidatus Cloacimonadota bacterium | reverse complement strand
AGAGGATTGAGGTGAGGTAAAAAAAACTCTATTTTGCAGATCGCATTTTTGTGAATTAAATCTGGAGGTATTGATGCGATTTTCCAAAGCATTTATTCCTACACTCAAAGAAAATCCTGTAGAAGCTGAGATACCAAGTCATCGCCTAATGATCCGCTCAGGGATGTTACGTAAATTAGGTTCTGGTATTTATTCTTATCTTCCGTTAGCAAAAAGAGTTATAAATAATATTGAAAGTATTGTAAGAGAAGAACTCAATAAAATTGGTTGTGAAGAGATACTTATGCCTGTCTTACACCCGAAAAAAATTTGGGAACTCTCTGGTAGATGGGATGTTTATGGACCAGAATTAATGCGTATGAAAGATCGTCATAATCGGGAGTTTGCGTTAGGTCCTACCCATGAAGAGATAATAACACTTTTGGGAAAAAATGAAATAAAATCTTATAAAGAATTGCCAATAAATTTATATCAAATTCAGACAAAATTTCGCGATGAGATTCGTCCACGTTTTGGAGTTATGCGTGCTCGTGAATTCATAATGAAAGATGCGTATAGCTTTCATAAGAACAAAGAATGTTTGCTAACAACTTATAAGAAAATGCATAAAGCCTACACTCGTATATTTGAAAGATGTGGTTTGAGAACCGTTGCAGTTGAAGCTGATGTTGGTGCAATTGGAGGATCTCTTTCTCATGAATTTATGGTTCTTGCTGAAACTGGTGAATCCGAAGTTTTAAGTTGTAAATGTGGATATGCCGCAACAAAGGAGAACTGTAAAATTGCTCCTCTCAAAAGTAATTCAAATGAAACAATTAAAAAATTAGAAAAAGTTCATACTCCAAATAAAAAATCAGCAGATGAAGTCAGTAAATTTCTTGGGATTAATAAAGAACGATTGATTAAAACAATCATCTATAAATCGGATGATGAGTTTGTTGCTATTTTAATTCGTGGTGATAGAGAAATAAATAATGTAAAGGTCGCTAATTTTATACAATCAAACAAGTTGGATTTTGCCACAGAAGAAGAAATTGCAAAATATACAAATTCTACTTCAGGATTTGTTGGTCCTGTAGGTCAGAAAAATATTCAAATTTATGCTGATGAAAATCTAAAAGGAATGAGGAATATGGTTACTGGAGCAGATGAAAAGGATTATCATTATAAAAATGTGAATCTTGAAAGGGATACAAATATTATTGAATATTCAGATTTCATTCTTGCTGATGAAAATGATAATTGTCCAAGATGTGGAAATAAATTCAAAAGTTTCCGTGGTATTGAAGTTGGGCAAATCTTTCAACTTGGTGATAAATACAGCAAATCAATGAATGCAACATATACATCTGAAAATGGAGATAAAATTCCCTATCAAATGGGATGTTATGGAATTGGCATTACTCGAACAATGGCGGCTGCAATTGAACAAAACTATGACAAGGAGGGTATTATTTGGCATATTTCAATTGCACCATATCAAATTGAGTTGATAAATCTTACTATTGAAGACAAGGAGATCACAAAATTTTGTAATACACTTTATGATAAAATCATAAGTTCTAATATTGAGATTCTTTTTGATGACAGAGAAGTAAGCCCTGGCATTAAATTCAAAGATGCAGATTTGATTGGAATACCTATTCAATTAATTGTCGGTAAGAAAAATTTCAATCATAAAAAGGTCGAGTTCAAAATTCGGAAAACTGGAGAAAGGATTATTTGCAATCTTGAAGAAATAGAAAATACATTGAAGAAAATTATAGATAAATTAATTGGTTGAATTAGTTGAATCGGTTAAATTGGTAAATCGGTAAATTTAGGGACAAATGCTTCATAATCTATTGAAAAATAAAGATATAATTCTGGCTTCAAAATCTCCAAGAAGAGCGTTTCTTCTCCAGCAAATTGGACTTAAGTTCAGTCAAATATCTTCAAATATTGAAGAAGTAGAAAATGAAATGTCCCCTGAAGATTTTGTTGTTTATTATTCCTTGAAAAAAGCAGAAAAGATTTTTAAATCTAATCCAAATTCATTTGTAATTGGAGTTGATACTATAGTATTTATTGATAATAAAATAATTGGAAAACCAAAAAACCGTAATCAAGCCAAGAAATTTTTACAAACCCTTTCAGGAAATTGTCATACTGTTTTGAGTGGTATTTCTATTCTTTATAAAGATAAAATTATTTCTAGGGTCGAAAAGACTAAAGTATGTTTCAAGCAAATATTGGAAAAGGATATTGAGGAATATATCAAAACAAATGAACCAATGGATAAAGCTGGTGCTTATGGAATCCAGGGTTTTGGAAGTCAGTTCATTAAGAAAATTGAGGGATGTTATTTCAATGTAATGGGGTTCCCTATACCACTTTTTTATGAGATGGTTCAAAAGACCTTGAAGGTTTCTAAAACCTTGAAGGTCTTTATTCATTAATTTATCAAATATTCCTTCTCCAAACCAGATTGCAACTTCTCTACCTCTATTACTTTATTCTGAACTTTTCCCATGCTAATTCTTACTTCACCTCTATTTTTAAGCTTGGTAATATATCTTAAAAGAATTTGTGCAGATAATTTAATTTCGTCTATATTCAACTCTTGTCTACAATTTATTACACCAAGAGGTCCTGGAAATCCTTCAGCTTTTAAGGTTAATAAATCATCAGTAATAAAATTATTTAGTTTTTCATTATCACTTTGTTTGCGTCCCAAAATTAGCTTTGTATTTTCTGAAATTCGAAAATGCCGACCGGTATTTAAAAATTTGATAAATCTTAAATCATACACATCATAATCAATTAAATCCTGCAATCTTTTACAATATCCTTCATCAGTAAGTAGACAGCCTCCAGCAGGAGATGGGTAATAGGTAATATCCAATTCTTTTGCTAACTCAATTTGCATGATTCTACCCCTGCCTTGTATATTATATAATTCATCTTTATTAACCCAACCTTCACGAATAGGTTTTGTATCTTGAAGAAGTTTTTGTGAAAGAGGTCTAACAATAAAATCTTTATATCCACTATGCTTAGCGACAGTATTCAGTCCAGTAATGGATTGTGATTTTGGTCGCTGTCCTAAAACTTCACCAGAAATTAAAAAATCTGCTTTAAATTCTTTCATCATCTCACCTAATTTACGATACATAAATGCATGACAATCAATGCAAGGATTAAGGTGTTTTCCATATCCATATTTTGGATTTCTTATTATGTTTAAATAATTTTCACCAAGTTCGTAAGTTTGCAATTCTAAATCCAATCTTTCTGCAGAAATTTTCGCTTTTTTGCAATCAAAAAAAGGTGATGAAAAGCAAACCGGGATAATATTTATACCTTGCTGTTGAACAATTTTTGCGGCTAAAATACTATCTAATCCACCAGAGAATAAAGCGAGTGCAGTACCCGAGTTAATCGGGTAAGAATTCCTAATTTTCATAAATTAATTTATATGTAATAAATTTTGCTTAGTCAAGTTTTAAAACAAAAAAGACGAGAACATTTCATCCTCGCCATTGATAAATATTTTTCAGCTCTTATTGTTAATACATTAATATAACATTCTCCTTATGCTACTCTAAAGGAAAGACCCAGTCGTTTAAAGTTTTTTACTTCTTGTCTTTCTAATCTTATTCTTATTTCCTCAAACAGCTTAACTGTTTCCTGAGAATAAAGTCGTTCACCACAATGAAGGCAAACCTCAGCATTAACCTTAATCACTCCAACATTATTACCACCGCGAAGCAGTTTCTCAACCTCTTTCTTAATTAACTCTCCTCCACATACCGGACATTTATTAAAAGGTATCATATTATTTACAGTATTTGTATGAAGAAATCATAAAATTTCTTTGTCAAGTTTTTTATCCTTTTTACAAGATACTAATACTTTGCAAACCTGGAACTTTAGTTGTATCAGGTTTAATGCGTTTGCAAAAGTTCACCCAGAATAAATTCAGCGTTTTTTTCGCATTTCAAATAGATATCTAAGAATCTTTAAAATCTAATCATAAGTAAGCATCCGACTTTTTTCACCGAGTATTCCTTTTCATCTTCTACAAAACTACCAGCAGGTGTAGAAACATTTCTCGTTTCATACATGTAAAAACCTTTTAAATCAAAAATGTAAAATATAGGATAAATAAGACTGCTCTCAAACCTAAATATATTATCTTTTCTACCAGAATGATATGGGTCTATAGTTTGTGAATACTTAGATTGGAAGAATCTTTCCTCAAATTCAAAACTTGTTAATAGTTTGAAATTACTTTTAAAACTACCCCTTCTAATTGGGATTGTCAATGATCCATAATAAATATTAGATTCGTATGATGCATCCCTGATTTCATATAATCCTGTAATATCTCCAAATACTTTTTCTGCTTCTGCCAACGACTGCTTATATGAGTATCGGAATTTCATCCTTATATTCTCATAAGGAAAAAATGTAATAGAAAAAGAATGCTTAAAATCATCTGAATCGTATTCGCCAAAATACTTATTATAATAATTCTGTGAATATTCAAACTGATACCCAAAATGAATCAAATCAACAAACTTCAAATTCATACCTGAACGATAAACATTCTTTGAATATGAAAATTCTCTATAGACATTTTCACTATCAAGAAAACTATCATAATGATTTATATATATATATGGAAAATAAAAATATTTAACGGACATATCGAAATATCTACTCCAAAACTGGATAACATGTATACTAAAATATCGTAAATCCTTAATATTATTATTCCAATATCTATCGTATTTGAAAACAATTTTATCAATCTGTGTGTGCCCAAAAGTTAGTTTATGTTTGAAAGCAAGTTCACATCTTAAAGATGTTACAAAATCATCGATAGATTTTATATGATACTTATCTGGATTCGAATTTCCTTTGAATTCATTAATATTTTCAGAAGATAATTTTAAGATATTGCTGTTATAATAGCTTGCTATTTCAATTTTATTATTGAATGAAAATTCATTGTCAAACCCAAAAGAATATGTTGAAATAAAAATGAATATTATAAGAAAAAGTATAATGTTTTTCATTCTTCTTCCAATTTTACTGCAGATTTATTTATATAAAATTTGAAAATCAACTCACGATTTTGGTCGCTGTCTTTAATAATTATGTTATGTAAGCCTTCAGAAAATTTTATAATATTTACATCCCCTTTTGAAGGTGTTCTATTTTGATAATCAGCAAAAATTGCTTTAGCTGATTTATTCGCTTCTTCTTGAAAAGTAGTTATCAATTCTGCATTATCATATAATTCAAACCGATAATTATATTTTTTTGTAATATGATTACCAAAAACCAGTCTGCTAATAATTTTTAATAAAACCGGACCTTCTAGTATCAGTTTTATCTCTCCTGATTTTGGAGTATAATAAGTATATTCTTTTTCATCAATGATTAACACCTTATCATCTTGATAAAACTGTGGAGAAAAAGCCACAAATTCAATCTGAGTATCTTTTGATTTTATAGTATTTCCACGAATTTTAATGAGTAATTTTTGAATAGATAAATTTTTAATTATAATATCATTAGTATTCCCATCTAATTTGCACAAATATTTATTGAAAGATGAAATTTTTTCACTATGCAATCCTTTGGATAATGTACTAACTCTTGTAGATTTTTTAATAATCCTCTCTTCATTATTAATAATAATAAGATATTTATAATTTAATTTATCATTTTCTTCAAAAATAAGTCTTGAATATATTCGTAAGCTATCAATATTTACAGTTCTAATTTTTATTTCTTCTTCTGGAAGTATAAGAAAATACTTTATAATCTTACTTGCTTTTGAGTTATAAATTGAAAATTCCTTTGTAGTCTTCATATATTTAATCTCTGAAATGTTGCTTTTTGCGAGAACAGAATTAAAAATTAGAATAGAAAGAATCAATACAACTATAAATTTATTTCTCATAAATCAATCCTTGTTTACAATATTAATTTCTTTTTCTGTAAATTTTTGTTGTTTATGATCAAAAAGAATAACAATTACAATTAATATTATCATTATCCCAAGTGAGATAGCTGTAACAGTGATATTATGATATTCTTCAACAAAAACCTTTCCAATTCCAGGTTCTGGCAGAGGAACTGGTGCAATTGGCAAATCATAAATTTCAGCAACCTTTGGAATATTAAGTAGATGAAGAATGGGAATTCCTTTTTCAGCAAATAGGAACATTGTGCCTTTGATTGGAATATTTTTTGTTGAAACATACCTATGCAAACCAGGTGATAAAAGTTTGCCATTTATTGCATCACCAAGACTTGATAATCCCCCACCGATGTTTACATACAATTTCATCTCTTTATCTGAATAGTTTGAAAATAATGACATTTTTTCCTGGATATTCTTTTCAAGACTGTTCTCTCTAACTAATGGCACATTATTTCTTCTTACTGCTTCAATTATCAAGTCTCTACCAATTTTACTTAATCCTCTTCCTAAATCTCTTCCTCCCCCGAGGGAAGCTGCAATACTTTTATATGGAAATATACCTTTATCATAAAGTAGAGTTTCAATATCCAACCAGGTAAAATCAGGATCAGTTGCTCCAAACATAGAGGCTCCAACCGAGCTTATAATAACTAAATCTAAATCCAATACTTTAGCTGCGCTCATAACAGCTATATTCAAAGCAGGCATTGATGCAGTTAAGCTTACAGCAACTAAATCTCCTTTTTTCAGCTTCGCTTTTTTAAAATAGTCAACAATTACAGCACCAAAATTTGGATTGAGTGTTGTAAGTTTCGATTCCAAACTTCCTCTATCAGTTGTTATTTTAGTCTCTTTTTCCCCAATCAAAGCAGTTTTGTTTGGGTCATTATTTTCATCAATAAATACATTTTGGCTCAATCGAAATTCACGAATTACTTGTTCAGCTTCTTGCATTAATTGGGCAGCAGATAGTTTTTCTTCAAAATATTTTTCTTCTATAAACACACGACTTTTGTATGACCAAATAAATAGAATTATTGCAACAAGCAAAAGGATAACCAAACTTAATTTCGATTTTGCACTTGGAATAAACATATCACTCCTCTTTTATCTCACCACAAAGACACAAAAATAAACATTAATTAAATACCAAACACCAAAAACCAAATAACAAATAAATATCAATTACTAAAATTTCAATGATCAAGAGCATTATTTTGATTTTTCTATAATTCATTCACCCCGTTAGATAATCTATTAATTTTTATCCCTTATAAATATTATTTTAATAAACATTGAGTTTTATGGCAAATATTCATTTAGTGTAAATATCTAACGGGGTAAAAATATTTTTTTCAACTCTATTGATTCATTGTAAAGAGCTAATGCTTCATTCTCAAGTTCTTTTGGATTGGTTTCTTTTATTAGCCTAACAAAGTAAGCACTTTCTTTGGCTTCTTTTCTACAAATTTTTATCCTAAAGACAAAATCTTTTTTACTTAATGACTCATTAGTCCCGATTTTCATCGGGATTAGCACCAACAGAACCTGATGATTTAATTAGTTGTTTTCCATCTTCAATGTTCGTCCCGATTAATCGGGAATAAGTGCGCTCTTCTAAATCGTAAATGTGTTTTTCAGCCTGTGAAATATTTTGTCTGTTCATCTACTTACCTCTTTTCTTGTCAATTATTTCACAGGGTGAATTTGATTTTTGGGTAATTGTAAATTATTTGAATTTTGTGAATTGGATTTTGATATTTTATCCTTTTCAAATTTTATCCTGTTTTTTGAAGACAATGCTAAATTTTATTGATTGCAGCCTACTAAGCTATGTATTCCTGATTACCCAATTAATTTTCCACCAAAAACGATTATTAATATAAATCTTACTATTACTGCAGCGATACCCATCACAGTTAGAGTTGGAACAATCCCCTGCCTATCCATTGAATTAGCTATTAAACCTGGAATAATATAACCAATAACCTGTACAGTATAATCGCTTGGTAATGTAGAAAACAAACCATAACTTCTTGCAATCCACCCAAATATAAAACCTAAGAGAACAGAAATCACCATCCTTCTTCTGCCATAAATAAACATAAATGAGCCAAGCAATTTTACAATTCCATATACAATAAAACTGATTAATAAAGTTGCAAAAATAGTCCAGGGTTGATGCAGATACATTGCAATATAACCACATACCACAATACCACCAGCAGCAACTCCGAATGTTTCCAAAAAGAAAAGACTGATAATTACACCAAATCCAACTGACACTTCAAACATTTTGTTCTCCTCAGGATCTTCAGCCACGAATTAACACTAAAATTCACTAAAATCAAAAATTACTTTTGTGCTCTTTTGTTCACCCTTCGTAGTCCCGATTATATCGGGACGGAGAACGGGTGTGTTCTTGTGGCTTATTGCCTTACTTTTCACTGAAATATTTTACGATAATTCCCCCATTTCCACCAATATTTCCAATTCCAATTAATAAAATTCTTTTTGGTTTAACTTTTATAACTTGTTTTATAAGTTCACTTCCTTTGATCCAACCAAGATTACAAATTTTATTTTGAGAAATATTATGTTTTATGGCATAAGATTTTATTGTAGATGTTTGTTCACCAATTAGATACATCATATCAAATTGAATTGTATTTAACATTCTAATTAACTGTTTAGAACGAAACATACGGTCTGCACGGGTATTTAACACAATACCAGTAAACTCAATATCCTTGTGCAAATTCTTTATATATTGCATTACAAATGTTGTAGATTCAGGATCATTGGCAGCAAAAGAATGAGCAAAATAGATTTCTTTGTTATCTTTTTTCAATATAAACAATTGCGTTGCTCCAATGTCTGGATTGACCTTTTTCATACCATTAAGAGCAATCTCCTTTTTAACACCACAGCTGTCACAAACTTCCAATGCCAAAGCCACATTCTCCTTATGCTCAATATATGGAAATACCTTCATATCCTCATCTGTTGTATTATTACTTTCCACAAATTGCAGATCAATATTTTGTCTATCAGAAACTTTTTTCATAAAAGGAAATAGCTTTTGCTCACAAGTAAAAGCCTTTCCATTTTTAGGTAATGTATTACATAATGATTTTGCCACATTTTTTATACCTGGTCCCATTAAATCAAGATGATCAAGCCTGATATTTGTAATAACTCCAATATCGGACTTTGTCATTTTTTGTTCAGTTATCCACTGATATTCCGGGTTAATTGCCATACATTCCAGGACCAAAGCATCAATATTTCTTCTTGAAGCAAACCTGAATATCTTTAGTTGCTCTTTTATATTTGCACCAAAATAACGAACGATAGGAATTTCATTTCCATTCTCTAAGATTATTCTTGGAGCTGAACCTGTTGTTTTTGCAATTGTTCTTATGTTTCCTGCTTGTAAACCTGCTGCTATCAACCTTGTAACGCTTGATTTGCCACGAGTGCCATTTATATGAATTACTAATGGAATTTTGTTTCTAAATTTCTGATGTTGTTTATATTCAAAAACAGCATATAAAATAAAAATAATCAGAATAATTGTTAATATAAACATATACTAATAACACCTTATAAATTAGATTTTGGATAATATCAATTTTAATCAAAAGTATTTGAATAAAAAAATTTGAATATAATTAATTGTCAAGAAAGCAGATAATTTATTTGAGGTTTATATGTCTCGAAAATAGTTAAATAACTGATAAACTTTCGTTCTTAACCCATCCACCATTTCCAGATTGCAATTTTATCAAAACCCAATCTTTATCAAATTTTTCAATCCTAACTTTTAATCCTTCATGTATAGTAAAAACCTGTTGAAAGTCGCTATTTGGTCCACTATATGCAAAAACTGTTTCATCAATGATTACTGCGAAATTTTCGTTATAAAATTCGTGTAATCTTAAAATTGTTAATATTAAAAAAATCATAAAGAATATTGAAATAATGAACATGAAAACTTTTACTACTTTTTTTGTTGATGATTTCTCAGATAAAATCAAGAATACAATTGTCAACATTATCAAGATAAAACATATCAATACAAAAATTGCGAGTAAGTTAACTGAAAAGAAATAATATATCTTCCTTAAAATATGCTGTAAGAAAGATTCTTCGTTCTCTTCTTTGTCTTTGAGTCTTGCTTGCAATAATTCCAAATTAAAAACAAGGTCTTTGTCTAAAGGTCTAAACCTCAATGCTTTTTCATAAAATAATCTTGCTAACCCATAGTTTTCAAGCTTGAAATATGTATTACCCAAATTATAGAACAGATTAAAATTCTTTACCTCTTGTTGAACAAATTCTTCATAATATTCTTTAGCTTTTTCATATTCCTGATTTTGATATGCATTATTCCCTTTTGAAATATCAAATTCTGCGAGAAGTTGTAAACATATAAACAAAAATATAATTAGAAAAGTTGCCTTTTTCACTTCTTTCTCCTGAACTTCATTTTGCTAAATCTTTGAATAATATCTTTTAAATCAATTAAATCCTTTTCTATCTCATCTGATGAATATTCCTTTCCACTAAAACGCGCTTGGTCCGTAGAAATCAAGAAATTTTTTACATCAAAAATAAGCTGATCATCAATACCTTTTTCTTTGAGAATATCTGTAATATCATTAATTTTGGCAGTTCCTTGAGAGATATTAAATTTATTTGCAATATAATTTTTCAAAGCATTCTCAGCTAATACAAAAAATTTGTTAACTTCTTGTTTTGAAATAGTATTCCTGACTTCTGCCATATCTTTTTGGAGAATTTTATTTGCAATCTTCCATCTATAATATGATTTGTCCAGGAGTCTTTTATTCTTTTCTAAACGATAAATATATGCAAACCCAATGCTTAACAGAGAAATAGTTACTAATAACCAATATATAAAATGTTGAAATATAAAAGAAAAATCTTTTATAGTATTATCTGTTCTAATAAAACATATATCTAATCCATGAATGTCTATCCCTTTGGGAGTAATAAAATATGGCTTGGTAATCGGTTTGTCACTCTTTTGCACATTAAACTTTAGTATAGAAGTGGATATTCGCTTATAACGATTTTTATTAGTATCAAAGTAGGAGAATATTAATTCTGGAATTTTATACTCTCCGGGTTCTACTGGAATAAGTATATATTTGATAATCTTTTTCCCTTGTGTTTTGTGTGGATCAGTTAATATATCTGAAACCTCAGGTGAAAAAGTATCAATGTTATTTATTTTTGGTAAATAAGGTGGTTCAAACATTTTTATATTCCCTTCACCCGAAATAGTAGCTGTCAAAGTTATCGATTCACCCACTTTAATTTGATTAGCACTCAACTCTGAATTTATATAAAATTCCCCTACTGCTCCTGAAAAATCAGCAGGTTGATTTTCTATTGGAAGGTCTTTAGAATTGATAATAACTTTATTAGACCTGATATTAACTCTTTTTGTTGTTCCAAAGTCAAAAAAACTTTTTGGTTGAACTTCATATGCACAAATCAATTCCATAGGTTCAATAATAAACTTATCTGAAAAAGTTGAAAATAATGTAAATTCACTAATTCTATAACAATAATATCGCAAGCCATCTTTTACTTGAATATTATATGAGATAGATGTTGCTTGATAAGTTTCTTCTTTTAGGAATCCCGGAAATTCTGGAAATTTCTCTGCATTTATTCCAACAAGTTTTTTTCTACTATATAATTTATAACTAACAATTATCGGTTCGCCAATAAAAACTTCATTTTTACTACATATAGCTTCTAGAAAAATCTCTCTTCCTGTACCTTTTGGAGAGATTACCTTTTGTTCAATATCAAATTTTGAAGGATTTATTTTAACCTTTATAATCTTTGTGTAATAATCTTTATTTTTATATTTAACATGAATTGGTGGGATTATGAATTCCCCAACCTTTAATGGTTCTAAAGTATAAATAAATTTTCTTGAAAGACTTTTACTATACTTTCCATTAATAAATTCAATTGAAGTAGAACTTGAGGATGATTGGCTAATTATTTGAAATCCTGTAAGTTGTGGAATGAGTGGTTCGATTTTTACATCTTTTTTAGAATCAATTTCAATAGTCAAATTCAGAGTTTCATCCATTGTTAATTCAGTTTTATTCACATAAGACGAAACTACTATTTCATCACTCTTTGCAAATACAGATGAGAAAATAAAAACAAAAATAATAAGAATTAATATTCTCTTCATATTACCAATTCTTCTCAACAGGTTTTAATTTTAGTTGCTTTAATAGTTGCTTAATTCTTTCTTTTTGGTTTTCATCTTCTGCTCGTTGCATAGCATCAAGAATTCTTTCTGCTTGTTTTAATTCTTCTTCTGATGTTTGATCCTGTTGGTCTTGCTCATCTTTGGAGTCCTGTTGCTGCTGTTGCTCTTCTTCATCCTCTTTTTCCTGATCTTTCTTATCTTGCTGTTCTTGATCTTGTTTTTCCTTATCTTTATCAGATTGTTGATTCTGTCCCTGACCTTCTTGCTCTTGCTGCATTTGAAGAAATTGCTTGGTTAGTTCATAATTATATTTTGCATCAATATTTCTGGGATTATGTATTAAAGAATTTTTATAATTTTCTAATGCTTTAATATAATCCTGTTGTTGAAAGCAAGAATTCCCAATATTATAATACGCATTTGATTTGTCTACCCTATCATCTCTTAGACTATTTATATATTCTGTAATAGCTTCTTCATATTTCTCAGTTTTATAATATGCATCACCTAAATTAAAATGAATGTTTGTATCATCCGGGTATTCGATACTATTCTCTTTATGTAATTTTTCAGAAAATTCAAATTCTTCCTCATTATATTTACGGTTTGCTTTGCTATTCTTTATAACTTTGCCATAATTTAAAGCAAATAGTTGATTAGCAAATATACAGAAGATAATAATCAAAATTAGTCTTTTCATACTTTTTTCCTTTCCAAAATAAAGAATTCAACAATTAAAAGCATTAAAGCAATCAAAACAAAATAATGATATTGTTCTTTATATTGCGAAAATCTTCTTGTAGCAATTTTTTCTTTTTCCAATTTGTTTATATCGGCTAAAATTTCTTTTATTTCACCTTGTCCAGCAGATACCTGGTAGAATAACCCTCCAGTTCCCTGAGCAATCATACTCAGGTTTGAAATATCTAATTTTGATAACACAATGTTGCCATTCTTATCTTTTAAGTAAACTTTTTCAGAAGAAGACCCCTTTTGAATTGGTATGGGTGCTCCTTTTTGAGTTCCCACTCCAATACTATAAATTATTATATTATTCTCTTTTGCATTTTTTATTTTAGTCCTGAAATTTCCTTGTAAGCTCTCTCCATCAGTAATCAAAACTATTACTTCATTTTGAGTTTCTTTTGAGAAAAGTGAAATAGATTTTTCAATTGCAGAAGCCAAGTCAGTACCTTCCTGAGGAATAATTCCAACATCAATCATAGAAGCAAACATTTCAAGAGCAGAATAGTCAGATGTTAAAGGGCATTGAACAAAGCTGTCACCTGCAAATAAGATTAATCCAACTCTATCTCCAGTTAATTGATGAAGAAAAGTAATAAAAGCATTTTTCGCTCTTTGAATACGATTGGGAGATATATCTTCTACTAGCATGCTCTTTGATACATCTATTGCGACAATAATATCCAAACCCTTTTCTTCAAGAATTTGCAATTTTTTCCCCCATTGAGGTCGAGCTGCTGCAAATATCAAAAAAATTAAAACAATTATAAATAGAATATTTTTAAAACTTCTTGAAATGTGAGATATATTCAATAACAATTTTTTTTGCATTTTTAACGAAAAGAAATTTAAAAGCAATTTTTTTCTTTTTTTAGAAGAAAAATACATTAAAATAATTATTATTGGAATAATAATCAAAAAGACTAAAAAGATGGAATTTCCAAAGTGCATAATTATGGCAACCTTTTAAATAACATTTTCGAGTAAATTAATTCTAAAATTAACAAAGCAAGAGCAATATAAACAAAATAATAAAAAAGGTCATAGTATCTATAATGAACCTTTTCGGATATTTCAGTTTTTTCAAGCTTATCAATATCCATCATAATACTCTTTAGTTGTTCCCTATTTTGAGCTCTTTTCGCTTTTTTTGTTCCACTTATTTCTGCAATTTTATTCAATGTTTCAATGTCAATGTCCAATTTTTGTGACACATACTGTCTTCCATAAATTGGATGGTCAATAGGTATTTTTGAATAACCTTCCTTACCTACACCAATTGGATATACTTTGATATTCAATTCTTTGGCAAGATTTGCTGCTGTAACCGGGTCAATTTCTCCGGAATTATTTCTTCCATCTGTAAGTAATATTATTACTTTGCTTTTTGCTTTTGAATTTCGCAAACGATTGATCGAAGTTGCAATTCCCATTCCAATTGCAGTGCCATCCTCCACCATTCCAGTTTTAATTTGTTCCAAAAATTCTATCAGGATATTATGATCAATTGTAAGCGGACATTGTGTATAGCTTTCCCCTCCGAATATTACCAATCCAATTCTATCATTAGATCTCATTGAAATAAAATTCTTTGCTTCTTCTTTAGCTACATAAAGTCTATTATTAGGTTGAAAATCAATAGCACGCATACTTGTTGAAACATCAACTGCTAATAAAATATCAACTCCCTTACCTTTAATCTTCGTAAACATTTCAGGTATTGAAGGTCTTGCAAGTGCTAAAACAAGAATCGTAAAAGCAAGAAATCTAAAAATATATTTAAAATAATATAAAAGTTTTGTATTCCCTTTATCAAATGGTTTCAAAGTAGTAATATCTGAATAAATCATTGATGGTCTTTTTTTGCTCTTAATTAATATTTGGTAAATAATTAATATTGGAATTATGATGAATAGCCAAAACCAATAAGGATTAAGAAACTGTATTTTCATATGTAAATCCTTTTTTAGCCACGAACAACACGAACTGACACGAACAAAATCTTATTCATAAAATTGAACCTTTTATATTATTAATAATTTTCATACTCCTTTGTGTCCCGATTTTTTTTGGGACATGTATGTTTCATATGAAAATCTCTTTCTGTTATTTCAATTCGGGATAAACCCGAATCTACCCACCTACAGCGGGTAGAAACAGGTTTATCCTGTTTCTGTTAATATTTACATTACAATAAATAAAATATTTTCATTTTTCTTTGTGTCTGCTTGTTGACATGGATGTTTCATCTTGTTCTACTAATTTTGTTACATCTATTATATTTATCAAATTATCAAAAATTTGTTCAGCTTCAGATAACGGAGGAATATATTTAGCATATTTAACTCTATCACATTGATATAGAATCCAAATAGTATCATGTCTAAATTGGTCGTTTTGTATAATATTATTCTGTTTAAAATATTGTCTAATTTCTGTAGTTGTAAACTCCAAAATTGGTAATTTATATCGATTTTCAAGATATTCACGACAAATCCAGGAAATTTCAACATAATATTTCTTAATTTTTCCCTTAGAAAGAAGATCTTGTATTCTCAGTTTATTTAACTTTTTCAATGCAATTATATGAGCAGGAATGGTCACCTTTTTCTTTGATGCAAAAATTGGCTTTTTACTACTTATTCTACTAATCAGTAATATAATAATAACAATGACAATAATAATAGCAATCGGTAAGAACCAATCAAGGAATTTGAGATGCAATGGTAAAGGAGGTTTTACATCCTTTAATTCAACGCTGTCATCAGTTATGATAGATTTAACATTTATAAGGAATGAGTCTGAAAAAACACTTGAAACATTATTATCATCTATAATTTGAAATTCTAATCCTGGAATAATTTGTCTTCCTATATCAAAGAATGCAGATTCAAATTTGAAATCTGAAATATAAACATCATCTTTTTCTATTATATTCTTTTCATAAGATAATATTTCAAATACTGCTGATTTTACTTTTGTAAAAAGATTTACTCTCTCATTTTCTTTATGTTCAATCTCAACATTGAAAACAACTACATCACCAATATATATTTTGGATGAATCAGTTAGTGCTGTATCCAGTGTAGTTTTCACATTTCTGCCATAGAGATTCGAAACAAACAACAATGAGAACAACAAAATGAAAGTTTTTTTCATATGTAAATCCTTTCTAACCACAAAGGCACAAAGACACAAATGTAAATGTAAAATTACGAATTACAATTACATTGAAGCGATCCTAACACTCCCGATATATCGGGATAATGGTGTTTTGATAAACAGGATTACAAATCCTGCCCGTCTTGGCTCGGCACCAAGCCGAGACAGGTTAGGAACAATTGGAATCTGTGCATTCCATCCCTCAATTTTCATTCTCCTTTGCCTGCCCCGTTAAATCTTTTCCTATTTAATGGGGTGTCCCGATTTGTTTTCGGGACATGTATTTTTCATCTAAATCGTCTTGCTCGTTTTTTAAAAAACTTTATAAGATTTTCAATATAAGGTTTATCAGTCTCAATATCTATCAAATCTATCTTCATTCTTTTTAACTCATTATTAACAGTATCAATCCATTTCTGAGCAAGTTTGCAAAAATTTTCCTGAAATTGTTTGTTGCTGGTATTTATGAATATCTCATTACCAGTTTCAGCATCTTTAAAATTTATCAAACCTAATTTCGGAATATCGTATTCTTTTTGATCCAGTATTCTGATAGCAATAACATCATGCTTTTGAGATATAATTTGTAATGTTTTAAAATAATTTTGATCATAAAAATCAGATATAAGAAAAATAATACTTTTCTTTTTTGACATTTTATAATAATATTCAAGCGCATTACTTATAGCAGTTCTCTTACTCTTGGGTGTATGAAATAGAATTTCGCGAACAATTCTCAAAACAGCATTTTTCCCTTTTTTGGGAGGGATATACTGTTCAATCACATCAGAGAAGAGGAGAAGTCCTACCTTGTCATTATTATTTATAGCTGAAAAGGCTAATATTGCACCAACTTCTGCTGAAATTTCCCTCTTTTGCTTTTCATTAGTTCCAAATACACCTGAATGGCTAACATCAATAATGAGCATTACTGTTAGTTCACGGGTTTCCTCAAATTTCTTAATATACGGTTGATTAAATCTTGCTGAAACATTCCAATCAATAAGTTTTACATTATCACCAGGCTGATAGGCTCGTACTTCAGAAAATTCTAAACCTTGTCCTTTGAAAATACTGTGATATTCACCAGAAAAAAGCTCATTAACTATACTTCTGGTTGAAATTTCAATTTTTCGTACTTGCTGTAATATTTCTTTTGGAAGCATTTCTTGCAATAGTAAACTGGTGAATTAGTAAACTAGTAAATTATTAACTGGTAAATTGGTAAACTGATAACTAATTCACTAATTGACCATTTTACCAATTCACTAATTATGGTATTTCTATCTCGTTAAAAACTTTATTAACAATATCTTCAGTTGTTATATTTTCAGCTTCAGCTTCATAAGTAAGAATAATACGATGACGAAGAACATCTTTGCCAATTTCCTTAATATCTTCAGGAGAGACATAACCTCTCTGGTCTAACAGGGCATTTGCTTTGGCAGCTCTTACCAAATAGATTGAAGCTCTTGGAGAAGCACCATATTCAATATAATTTATAATTTCTTTTATATCATATTTATCTGGATTTCGAGTGGCAAAAACTAAGTTTAATACATACTCCTTAATCTTCTCATCAACATAAATTTCATTCACAATCTTTCTCAATTTAATTACATCTTTAGGTTTAATAACCTTATCAACTGGGATTTCATGCTGGTCTGCCATACGATTGATGATTTCTTTTTCCTCGGTTATATTGGGATAATCAATATTTAGTTTAAGCATAAAACGGTCAACCTGTGCTTCTGGTAAGGGATAAGTTCCTTCTTGTTCAATTGGGTTTTGAGTTGCTAGAACTAAAAAAGGCTCATCAAGTTTATATGATTTATCACCAATAGTAACTTGTCTTTCCTGCATAGCTTCAAGTAATGCACTTTGAACTTTGGCTGGTGCTCTGTTTATTTCATCTGCAAGGATTAAATTAGAAAAAATCGGACCCTTTTTGGGAGTAAATGTGCCGTCTTTTTGATTATATATCAAAGTTCCTGTTAAATCTGCAGGAAGCAAATCTGGTGTGAATTGAATTCGTTGAAAATCAACACTAATAACTTCAGACAAGGTACTTACTGCTAAGGTTTTTGCAAGCCCTGGAACACCTTCCAATAAAACATGACCATCTGCAAAAAGTCCAATAAGCAGTCTTCTTACCATATATTCCTGACCGACTATAACCTTTCCAATCTCATTAAATATGGTCTTTATAAAATCGGTATGTTCAATAACCTTTTGATTAATTTCCTTAATATCCATTTCTACTCCATTTTACAAAAATATAAAATTTATTATTGAGTTTACTATAAAAACCCGTCCGTCTGGGCGCCGAGACCGACGAAACACACGAAATACTCGAAAATGGTTCGTGTAAATTCAGTAATATACGCATGTATTTTTCGCGTATTTTACGGGGATTACCTTTTTAGAGTGGACTCATTATTTAAAAATTTAATGTAAGATTAAACATAGATTTTATCTATCACTCAATCAATATTCCTTTTTGAATCTTCGTTAGTAGATCTTCTTCCTCTTGTAAAAAATATTTTTGAATTTTTTCAAGAAAAGCTGATACAACATCAAAAGAGATTTCTTTTCGTCTCATCTTTGTTGTTTGTTGCTGAAGAATATATATTCCATCAAGGGACAAAATATTTAGATCTACCTTAAATTCGCTGCTAATAACTTCACAAATTATTATAAAAATTGATTGTGAAAATATAGCTTTGAAGCGTCTGACCTGGTTTTGGACATTGCGTATAAACCATTCATCTAAAACCATAGCAGTTGTTACTACAATAAATGGAAATATTGTGCTTTCAGAAAAATAGCTTCTTCTACCCTGAATGCGATATTTAATTTCTAATTTTCTACCAATAACCAATCTCATCTTTTGATTAAACATATTTAGTATATTCTCATTTTTAATGTTATTTAGATTTTCATATTCAAATTTTAAATTCATAGGGATCTCTGCACGACCAAGGTAATTATTTTTATCTTCAAAAATTTTTAGATCTTTAACGATATAGTATATGAATTCGGATAAAGCTGTTTCAAATAATTTCCGATTCTTTAGAAATGTACTTTCTTCCCTAAATTTTTTTGAAAATAAGAAACTTCTGTAGTCGCTATATAATCTGATTTTTTTCTTAAGCTCTTCTTCGTCATTACCAATAATCTTTAGATTTTCATTTTTCCACTTCTTATATTGTATAATAATCTCATTGAGGTACATTGTCTTGCGAGCATTTTTTTCTTGCTCAAGTAGCTCATAAATTGTTTCTCCATGTCTAAAAGTATCCATTATTTTATATCCTTTTTATGACTTTAATTCCTCATATATTGGGAATCGGGAACATAGCTCTCTTACTTCATTTCTAATCATAGCTAATTTTTCATCATTCTCAATATTATCATAAACCTGCTTGATGAATTCTGCAATTTGCTCCATCTCTTTTTCCTTCATTCCTCTGGTGGTCAAAGCAGGAGTTCCTAATCTGATTCCACTTGCTACGAATGGACTGCGGGTATCAAAAGGAACTGTATTTTTATTCGCTGTTATGCCTGCTTTATCCAGAGACTTTTCCATCTTCTTGCCGCTGGGTCCTTCTCCCTTTTTGCCAAGATTTATAAGCATCAAGTGATTATCTGTTCCTCCAGAAACAAGGTTGAATCCCCTATCTATAAGAGCATTTGCCAATGCGGAAGCATTCTTCACAATTTGCCTTTGATATTCTTTGAATTCATTTGTCTGTGCAAGTTTAAGTGCGATTGCTTTAGCAGCGATTACATGCATCAAAGGACCGCCTTGAATGCCGGGCATAACGGTTTTGTCTAATATTTCTTGGTATTTTTTCTTGCAAAGGATTAGACCAGCTCGGGGACCTCGTAATGTCTTGTGAGTTGTAGTTGTTACAAAATCAGCATAAGGAACAGGGGAAGGATGAAGACCGGCAACTATCAAACCAGCAATATGAGCAATATCAGCGACCAGGTATGCACCAACTTCGTCAGCAATTTCTTTGAACTTTTTGAAATCAATAATTCTGGGATATGCAGAAGCACCACACATTATGAGTTTGGGTTTTTCTTGTATGGCAAACTCCATTATCTCATCATAATCAAGTTGCTCAGTTTTTGCACTTACACCATATTGAACAACTTCATAAAAAATTCCAGAAAAACTTACAGTATGCCCATGAGTAAGGTGTCCACCATGAGAAAGACTCATACCCATCATTTTATCACCTGGTTCAAGGACTGCAAAATATACAGCCATATTTGCTTGGGAACCAGAATGAGCTTGCACATTAGCGTGTTCTGCTCCGAATAATTCCTTTGCTCGTTCAATAGCCAATCTTTCTGCATCATTAACAAAATCACATCCACCATAATATCTTCCACTTAACCTATAAGTTAGCTCTCCAGTTTTTTTGCTTTTTCGGTATGGATAACCTTCAGCATATTTATTTGTCATAATACAGCCAGTGGCTTCCAAAACTGGATAATCTACATAATTCTCTGATGCAATTAGTTCCAGATTATCAGATTGCCTTTTTAATTCTCCTATTATTGCTTGATAAATTTCAGGGTCAGTTTTCTTTATTTCCTCATAATTTATCATTTTATCCTCTTTTCTTCAAATTTTTGAATTTTATCTAATCTTCTTTGATGCCTGCCATCCTCAAATTCTGTGGTAAGCCAAACTTTAACTATTTTTTGGGCTAAATCTTCTTTCATAAATCTTCCTGGCAAGACGAGAATATTTGCATTATTATGCTGACGAGAAAGTTTTGCAATATCAATTGAAGTACAAAGAGCAGCCCTGATTCCTTTCACTTTGTTAGCAACAATGCTCATCCCCAAACCACTTCCACAAATTAAAATTCCACGCTCAAATTCTCCATTAGCGACTTTTTCTGCCGCAGGAAATCCATAGTCTGGATAATCCACAGATTCTTCATTAAAAGTTCCAAAATCTGTTACATCAATTTTTTTTCTTAGATAATCCAGCAGAACTTTTTTTAATTGAAATCCAGCATGGTCAGATGCTAAAATAATTTTGGGATTTGGGGTTTGGGTATTTGAATTTTGTAATTTGTTTGACATTTGAAATTTGAAATTTGTAATTTTAATACTCTATTCCCTTTCTGGCAGATACCCCTTTTTGAAAATGATGTTTAATCTCACGAACTTCGCTTATTAAATCTGCATATTTCTCAAGCTCAGGATGTGCATTACGACCAGTAAGGATAAGTTCTGTTTTTGAGGGTGTCTGTTTGATTATGTCAATAACTTCATCAACATTAATTAATCCAAATGAAATCGCAACATTTATCTCGTCAAGAATAACCATATCAAACTTTTGACTTTTAATAACTTCTTTTGAACGCTTTAATGCTTGCTTTGCAAGATCAATGTCAATTTTATCTGGATTTTCTGGGTTAACAAAATCGGGTCGTCCATATTGTTCAATAGTAAAATTGGGTAATAGCTTTGCAGATTCAAGTTCACCATAATTTATTTTTCCTTTCATAAATTGAATCATTATTACCTTAAAACCGTGCCCGACTGCTCTTAATGCTAAACCCAAAGCAGCTGTGGTTTTGCCTTTTCCGTTGCCTGTGTATATTTGAATCATCTATTTTCCTTTTTGGGAAGAAGTTCCATTACCATTCCAATAATATATCGGGTATTTGTAAAATCCTAGATAAATATCTGAATTTTAGAAATGTAAGCTTGCCACAACCAATATATTATCTGGAGTCTGACTGTATCTATTTATCATCAAGTGGTCATTCCTTGAAGAAGTTTTCTATTTCTAATAGAAATTGTGACCAAATCTCTGGAATGTTATTAACTAAATCTTCTAAATGGGTCTCTTCAAGCATAAATCCATATGCATGAACGAAAAAATGTCTAAAAGTCAGGTATTCATAAAGTTTATCAGATAATCCATCTGAAATAGTCCTTTTAGAAACTGAAATATCCAACAGGTCTTTATGCCATGTATCTGTCTTAGGTATCTCAACATCTTTTGCATGTAGAATTTGCTTTAAAATATTTTCTATTCCATTATAGATATTATGAAGAAATGTACCAATAGCTGCTAATTCAATAACTGATTTCTCTTTTCTATTCACAGCATCTTTAAGATTACTCAATGCCAACTCCACATTCTCTTTTTCTGCAAGAATTTGGTTAGGTAGTTTATCCATAAATTCTTACTCCAGTCTCTTCTACTAGATCATTGAATAAAGACTTCTTAGAAAGGTCAACAAGATCAACAGGTCTTGATAAATGTTTAAATAACTCAGCATAAAATTTAAAGAATAACTGAGGTTTAATACCATTTACACCAATATCTATATCATTAGATTCTTGACCCTTCCTTATTGATGATCCAAATAAGATTATAGAAGAAACATTATACTTTTTTGCACATTGTAAAATTATGTATTTATCTTTTTCAGTTATCATTTCCATTACCTCTCTTGCCGATTTCAAATAAAAAAATGTATAAATGTAATTTTGTTAATTTCCACTAATTGAATCATTATTACTTTAAAGCCATGACCAACTGCTCTTAAGGCTAAGCCTAAGGCAGCTGTTGTTTTATCTTTGCTATAACCTGTTAATATTTGAATCATCAGTTTTTTTTAGAAGTTTTATTAATATTTCAGTAATTTTTGTTCAAAAATCCTTATGTAATCTGAATTGAAGACATTTATTTATTCCTTTATTCAACAAGATGAAAGTTCAAAAAATTAAATAACAGTATATTCCAAAAGATCATCAATTTGTTTTCTTAATTACTCCTTTTTTATAAAGGTAGTCAATGATAGTTCCATCTTCAACCATTACAATGAAATCTTTTGATGAACCTGTTAATTGTCTCCCACATTTATCTGATACTGATTGATAACTAATGTTAAGTTCCTTTGCAATTTCTGAAACGGCAGTTTTATAATTCTTACCTTCATTCATTTTTGTGAGAACCATCATTATTTGTTTTCCTTTTGCACCAATAGGAACTATCTTTGAATCTTCAACTCCTAATCTAATATTATCACCTACACTAACTTTTTTCGTTTCCTCTATTGACAACGTAGTAAGTTTTTGTAAATGCTCAATCTTGATCTGATACATAGGCTCAAACAGATGAATATGGACTTGTATCGGATTAACTCCCTCTCTTGCGAAAGTCCTAAATTCAACGATTTTTACCCTACTATCAGTTCCTTGAACTTTCTCTTTAAATTGCTTTCCTAATTCACCATCAAGACTGTTGATTATAACTACAATATCTGGCTCCTCATCATTAATTAAATCATCAAGGAAATCTGCATCCTTAATTGATTTTATTGCTTTATAAATTCTTCGTCTGGTCTTTTGGTTTCTAATAGCATTCTTGTAATCAACTATCTGCCCAGAAATGCGTTTTATTGCATCATCACAAAGTAATTTTAGTTCTACAATATACCATTTCCTTCTTTTAAAATCAACAACAAAACCATCTGATATTGAGTGAATATTGGCAAGAGTATTTAATTTCTGTTTTGGAAAGTACACACACCCATTTCCAAAAATATCCCTTACATGAAACATTATCATGGGTTCAAAATCACTAACCTCATGTCTGGGTTCCCATAATTTATATTTCACACCATCCTTGATAATTATCATTTTTTCACCTTTGTATATCTCCTTATTACATCCCTCATTTATATTTTCATTACCTTTAGTATTAGAAGATAATATTCAAATATTTCTTTCCTCAATATAACAATTTCATTCGTGAAATATCTATACTGAATTTAGAATAGATTTGTAGTTATTATGTCTTCCTAAATATCATCGCCACAACCGTCTTATCATTTCCACCCATACTGGACATCATACCATAGGGCTTATTTGAATCTATCTTCACCTGGCAGTCACTAGCCCTTTCTAATAGTTGATGCACAACATCCACAGCCTGACGCACACCGCTCGCACCAGTTGGATGTCCATAACCAATCAAGCCACCAGTAGTATTAGTTGGGATTTTACCATCTGATTTTGTGTGACCTTCTTTGATAAAATCTGCACCTTCACCATAATCTGTAAATCCTGCTGCCTCTACAGCCAATACTCCGGCAATTGTAAAACAATCGTGGACATCTAATACACTTAAATCTTTGGGAGTTAGACCTGCTCGTTCATAGGCTTTTTTGGCTGCGATTTGACAGGTAGAAAGTTTTGTTAAATCAGGTGGAGGTGTTGTTAAATTATCCTGAACCTGAGCAAAAGCCATAACTTCAACTGCACCTTTTTTTTCAATACCAATCTTTTTTAGTCCTTCTTCAGAAGCAAATATCATTGCTGAAGCGCCATCAGAAACTTTTGAGCAATCAAAGACATTGATGTGTTCACAGAATACTTTTGGATTAGGTGGAGTCAATCCTGTTGCCATAAGATCAGAATTTGTATTATGATACTCTTGAGCTTGGGGATTTTTTCGGGCATTTTCAATTGCATTAACATACCATTGAGCCATACCTGCCCGGAATTTTTCTTTACCAAATTTTTTAAAACATGCACCAGCCCGTTGAGAGAATTGATCCGGGAAAAAATAGGCATGTCCGTCTTTTCTTTCACCTGAATACCATCCAGCGCCCGCAAGATAATCTGCCCCGTAGATAGCCTTCACAGAATTCTGTATTTCAAATCCAATGCAGAGCACAACATCCGCCAAATCAGCAAGGATTGTCTTAATAGCAGTTACCAAAGCCAAGCCACCAGAATCACATGCACCTTCCACACGAATGCATGGCTTATATTGAAAAGTAGGATGAACCATTGGGAAAAACCCACCGAGATTACCCTGACGGCAGAATCTTGCTGCCATAAAATTTCCAATCACACCTTCATCAATATTTTCAGGATTTTTGATCTGGTCAATTGAGCCAAGACCTGCTTCTTTGATATAATGTTCAATTCCGGGACGAGGTTTCTTGGGATGGAATTCTTTACGACCAGTGCCTAAAGATACAGTGTTAAAACCTGCTGTTGCATAGACCTTTTTTCTGAAATAAGTCATTTTATTTTCTCCTTTTTGAATTTTTTATTTACCACCAAGGCTCTAAGACACAAAGAAAAATAAATCAAAAATTTAATTCCATATCTTTGTGTCTTGGTGTCTTAGTGGCAAATTTACACATAATCATTTATCGGGCCGTAAAGCCAATAAAAGCCATTTGTCAAAACTGCATTGATATCATCGGTTGAATCTGCAACTCCATCACTTAATAACTTTTCTGCAATCTTCTTCGTTTCTTTGAGATAATTAAGAGCAAGTTCAGCGCCCCAGATATCCATTGATTCCAAATTGTCAAAATGAGTTCCTAGTTTTTCCTGTTTTTTAGGATCCATTAGAAGGGCTCTCCAAGGACTAAACTTTTCATTGGTCGGATTTATCTCTTTATCAATTTCTGCTTTCCAATCCTCATCAAACATATAGTATTTTCCTCTTTCAATATTATAAACGCCAACAGGACGATTATTTTCGTATTTCAGGAAACCATCTTTTTGAGCACCACTTGGATATTGACCACCTAAAATTTTATTGTTGACCATTTTGTCAATAAGATTACTTATTAAAGATTTGTCTCCAAGGTGTGTTCGCATAACTCGCAAGAGACATTCAAAAATATCAACGCCAACATAATCAATAAGCTGAAAAATACCCATAGGACGAATGAGGAAATCTTGAGAAACCTTATTCATAATATAGATTGCACCGTGATATCCGTATTTCTCTTTAAGCCTTTCTACCTCGTTAAGTGCATACAAACCATCTCGACTGAAATGACCATTACCGATAAATCCTGAAATGTCATTAGATGAAACTAATTTCTTGCGCAATCTTTTACCCAATTCTGATGCGATATTCTTTAATTCCTCTGTTGTTGCTTTTGCTGCAATAACCTCAACAAGTCGTTGGATTACAGGTGGATTATAAAAGTGATAACCAATTATGCGACCATCAAGTCCAGCTTTTTCATCAAGATAGGAAATCGGGATACTTGAAGTATTTGTCAAGACCAATGTGTCATCTCTGCATATTTCTTTTAATTTCTTGAGAATTTTGATTTTAATATCCTCATTTTCAAAAATTGCTTCAAATACTAAATGAGCATCTTTTGCTACATCGAGGTCTATAGTAAAATCCAGTAGTGCATAAGCATCATTTACAAAAGCATTGATAATATCTGCATTTTCAATTAAGTCTTTCCTGTCTTCATAGACTTCTCGCAGAAGTACTGTGGTTTTTTCTGCTCTTTTTAAAATTTGAGCTCTCAAATAACTACGCAATCCATCCAAAGCCTTTTCGCTAACATCAATAAGATTCAGTCTGTAAATCTTATCTTTATTTTCAGGCTTTAATTTTTGTATTGCCATTTCCTGTGAAATCAGAACAGCTATACCACTACCCATCTTTCCAGCTGCTCCGATTACTGCTACATTTTCTAATCTTTCGTCTAATGTCATTTTATTTTCTCCTTTTAATTTAAATTTCAAAAATTCTAAATATCTAAAAAACTAAATATGTAAAAGACTAAATCTGAAAAGTCAAATTTATAAGCCATTTTAGTATTTTAGATTTTTGTGATTTTAGTTATTTTTCCACTTTGGTTTTCTTTTTTCTAAAAATGCTTTCATTCCTTCTTTAGCTTCAGCGGTTGAGAATATTAAGCTGAAGGCTTCAGTTTCATAAGAACTTGCTGTTGTAAAATTTGTATCTATACCACGGTTAAGAACAGTTTTGGCAAGTTTGACTGCGGTTGGACCAACTGCAATAATCTTATTTGCTAAATCTTTTACTTCTTCAAGTAAGGATTCAGGTTCTACAACCTTATTAACAAGTCCAATTCTTAGTGCTTCTTGCCCATCAATTATATCTCCAGTAAATATCAACTCCTTTGCTTTACCAATTCCTACATGTCTTGCCAATCTTTGTGTGCCTGCATGCCCGGGTATTATACCAAGTTTAACTTCAGGTTGACCGAATTTTGCCTTTTCAGATGCAATTCTTATGTCACAAGCCATAGCAAGTTCACAACCTGAACCAAGAGCATAACCATTTACTGCAGCAATTACTGGCTTCTCCATATTCTCAATAAAAGAAAGCACTCTTTGACCGACTTGACTATATTCCCTTGCTTGCAGAGTATCCATTTTGGCAAGTTTTGAAATATCAGAGCCAGAAACAAATGATTTCCCTTCACCTGTGATGATGATAACAAGAATGTTCTTATCATCATTATATTTGTGCATTGCTTTTTCAAGTTCAAGTATTGTTTCTATATTCACAGCATTCAACACTTCAGGACGATGAATCGTTATTATCCCAATTTTTCCATCTTTTTTAACAATTAGATTCTTATAATCCATAAAATCCTCCATTTATTCTTTTTCTAATTCCACTATCACCTGCATAGCATCAACTTGCTCACCTTCTTTGAAATTTATTTTTTTGACAACACCGTCACAAGGAGCTTGAAGTTCATTTTGCATTTTCATTGCTTCAACAATTGCCAGTATAGTTCCAGAAGAAACCTTATCTCCAATGCTAACAGGCACTTTAACTATCAATCCTGGCATAGGCGAAGATACACTATTTCCCTTTTGTTGTACACCTGCTTTAGTTCTAGTATTTTTCCCTTTTTCTAATTCAAAAATATAATATTCTCCATCAACTGAAAGATATGTTTTGCCTTTATCTTTCGTTAAATAAACATTATGAAGTTTATCTTTAACTTTAAATGAAATAATATTTGGCTGTGTTATAACATCATTGATTTCATAAATATCTTTATCATCAATGATTACTCGATAAGAATCATCAATTTTTTCTAGTTTAACTGGGTGAGTTTTATCTAAGTGAATAAATTTATATTCCATAATTTTTTAAATACCAAAATTCCAAAACTCCAAAATTTCAAAATTTCTAAATACCTAAAATCTCAAATAAACACAATTTTTAGGCATTTAGGCATTTAGTTATTTAGTTATTTTTTTCTTACATATTTCCCATTCTCCGATTTCTTTCCATGGATTAGATTTTAAAGATGTTTCAGTTGTCAAACTTAATTTTGCTTTTTCTTTGTCCAAAGTTGCTGCGAGCAAAGCTATATCTAAATTTCCTGCCTTTGATTTTAATTCTTTCTCATTCTCATCAATAAAATGAGTATGGTAATTCCCTTCAATAAAGCTATTTGTATTTAAAATACGATTTAAATATCCGATATTAGTTTTTATTCCGAGAATAACATATTTTTTTAAGGCATATGATACTCGAATTATAGACATTCCCCTTGTTTCTGACCAGGCAATCAACTTTGAAAGAATCGGGTCATAATGAGGAGGAACATCCCACCCTTGATATATACCAGAATCTACTCTGATACCTGGTCCCGATGGTTCAGATAAAAATAGAATTTTACCTGGATATGGGAGAAAGTTATTCTCCGGATCCTCAGCATATATTCTTGTCTCTATTGCATGGCCGCGTTGGGATATTTGTTCTTGCTTTAGATTCATACTCTTACCTGATGCAATCAAAATTTGCTGACGGACCAGATCAACTCCAGTTACCATCTCTGTTATTGGATGCTCAACCTGAATACGAGCATTCACTTCAAGAAAATAAAAATTTTTATCTTTATCAAGTAAAAACTCAACTGTGCCTGCAGAAGTATAATCAGCGGTTTCTATCACTCTTTTTGCAGCTTCACCCATTTTCACACGTAAATTATCATCCAAAGCAGGTGAAGGTGTTTCTTCTATTATCTTTTGATGCCTTCTTTGAATTGAACATTCTCTTTCATATAAATGAATAGTATTACCAAAATTGTCTCTTAAAACCTGAAATTCAATATGGCGGGGTTGTTCAATATACTTTTCCAGATATACAGATTCGTCACCAAAAGCACTTAATGCTTCTCTTTGCCCAGCAGCAATACTTGATTCAAGCTCCTTTTCATTCCGAACAATTCTCATACCTTTACCACCACCGCCCATAGAGGCTTTGATGATAACAGGATAGCCAACCTTTTTTGCTGATGTTTTAAACTCCTGAAGATCTTTACTGATCATTTCCATCCCGGGTATTATTGGAACACCTAATTTTTTAACAGTTTTGCGTGAGGTAACTTTATCCCCTACAAGTGCTAATGCATTGGAATTTGGACCTATAAAGATAAGGCCAGCATTTTCACAGGCTCGGGCAAATTGTGAATTCTCCGCTAAAAATCCATATCCAGGATGGATTGCTTCTGACTTTGTTTTCTTGGCAGCGTCTATAATTGCATCAATATTTAAATAACTTGATAGAGGAGCAGAATCGCCAATCCAGATCGCTTCATCCATATAACGCAAGTGGTATGAAGTTTTGTCAATAGTGGAATATACACCCACAGTGGCAATGCCAAGTTCCTGACATGCCCTGGCTACACGAATGGCAATTTCACCTCGATTGGCAACTAATATTTTCTTAAACATTTTTCAAACTATTGAGCCACGAAGATACACT
>JAGMCF010000037.1 GCA_023129415.1 Candidatus Cloacimonadota bacterium | reverse complement strand
CGCTGTTCGTTAGGCAACATTGTAAAGAGACTAAAAAGTCAACAATATTTATAATAATATGTCATTAGAAAAAACATATATTCAATATGGTGTACCAAGTAATTGGGCTCATGATTATAAACTAATTGGCATTTCTGCCTCAACCTTTAGACAGACATCAAAGAAAAACCTTGTTAAGAAATATAACATTCCAAAATCACAAATCGATTTCGTTAAGAATTGTTTAGTCAGACAGCCGATAAATGAGAGTGTTGTATCCAAGCTTTTAGAAAATAGTAGATTCGTTTGCTGTCTGTGTAAAGGACAAAAAAGTGATGCATATATCCTTCACCATATTATAGAATACTCATCAACGAAAGATAATAAATATTCCAATCTTGCTGTTCTTTGTCCAAATGACCATGACTTGGCACACAGACATGGTGTTGCACTGACAAACAAAATAACCGAACAACAAATCAGAGAAGCCAAAAAGAATTGGGAAACACAAGTAAAAAAAGAGAATAATACAGCTGCTTTAAATAAACCAATAAGAGGAAAAATAAAAGATTGGCAAGAAGAAACTCTTTATAAAGAATTACAATCATTTACTGAAAGTGATAAAAAGTACTTCTTCGGACGAAAATTAGAAATAGAGGAATTACTAATAAAAATTCATAAGTATAATATTGTTGGTCTTTTTGGTGAATCTGGCACTGGCAAAACCTCTCTCGTAAATGCAGGCTTGATACCCAACTTTAAAAAGGAAGGTTTTGTAACAGTTTCAGTAAGATGTTTAGATGAGCCAATTAAAAGAGTCCGAGAAGAACTTATTAGGACAATGAAAGATAAAAAAGTATCTGCACCGCTAATTGAAGAATTAGCCGCTACAGATACATTTTCTCATTTAATTATTAAGCTAAAGTCAATTGTCGAAAAAGAAAATTTAAATCTCATTATTATCATTGACCAATTTGAAGAAGTATTTACAAGAGCAAGAGAGGCAGAAAGAGAGCAATTATCTAAGGGAATTATTGAATCATTGCTTTTAACCTCTTTAAAAGGAAAAGTATATTTCCTTTTATCATTAAGAGAAGACTATATAGGAGAATTATGGGATTGGGCACATTTATATAACCTTGAAGATGCATGGATTCATCAATATAGAATAAAAAGATTAAGTGGAGAGAAAGCTTTTGATGCAATAGTTCAGCCTCTTCATACACTTGGCATTAAAACAGATACTGATTTTGTTCTTCAACTCATTTCAGAATTAAAGAACATTGGAGATGGATTAATATATCCCCCTTATCTACAAATAGTTTGTTCCGAATTATTTGAAGCATACAAAATTCAAAATTCATCTTCAAAACCAGTTATCGAGTTTGACCAAAATCTATATAAAGGAACTAATCCTGTTGAAACAATTATTGCTGACTATTTAAGCGAATCGATGCTGAAAAACCTGACGGAAGAAGAAAAAATCTACGCGCAAAATATTTTGGATTTATTAACTGGTTCTGAAGGATTGAGATCATTTCTTACTGTTAATGATATTAGCCGGTATCTAACGATATCTATTTCTAATGCTCAACATGTAATTGAGCATTTAATAAAAAAGAAAATTGTTCATCCAATTATTGAAGATGATAAAGTTTCCGGTTATGAATTAGTGCATGATTTCTTATCAAAAAAGTTTTTTGATAAACTAAGCCCTGAAGCAAAAAGAGCAAAAACAACACACGACATTTTTCACAAAGCATTTAGAGAATGGAAACAACATGATGTACTAGCGAGTAAAGACAGACTCGAAATTTTATTTCCAAATATAAAACAACTCATCTTAAATAATGAAGAGTGGACTTTTCTCATCAAAAGTAGTTTTAGTGTTTATTGGCACTCCGAAAATAAATGGATTGACCAAATTGAAAAGGAAAGATTGACGAGTATCTGCAAGAATCTACTTCAAGATAAAGATGAAAGGATTGTTGAGCATTCAATAAGTTCATTAGGTAAAATAGAAGGTGATAAAATAACACCAATTCTAATTAGAATCATTGAATCTCCTGAAACAACTGATTCTATTAAAGATGAAGCTATACGCCAATTTATGTTTAATATTTATGATAGCAGAATTCTTAACACGTTAAAGAATATTATTAAGAACAATAAGAATTACAAATTGAGAAAAAATGCTGTTTATGCTTTTGCTCAAAATTTGAATAGGTTATTAAAATCAAATAGAAATATTGTTGCCAAGGAAATAGAAATTTTGTTTGACGCATTAAATGACCCAAAGACTGTAGTACGCAAAGAAGCAGCTGATGTCTTTGGTTATACTTTAATACACAAAAAATCTATTAAGCCTCTAATATTAAGACTTCAGAAAGAAATTAGTATTTCTTCGAGAAAAGCAATAATCGGTTCCTTAAGCAGTATGTTACGAAGAAATTTAGGTAAAAACCAAATCCTTCCAATATTAGAAAAAGTTTCTAAAGATGAAGACGAAGATTATAGAGTGAGGGAAGAAGCGAAACGTGGATTACCGAATAATTAGAGAACTATTAACACAATATGCAAAACAAAAAACAACGATTGCCTAACACAGGCTCATACGTAATGCGGGGTGAAGTAGTAAAAATGAAAATATGAATATAAAATAAACATCGGTGTAGGTTGAAAGCATAGTGCTTCGGAAACCCGCACTACGCATAGCCCAACCGTTAGGCGCAAGCAATCAAAAATCAGTAAATTCACCTATTAAAATTGAACTTTTTATAAATTAATTTTGTTAATATATCAGGATGGGAAAGTGTTTTCCATATTACCTATTAATAGGAGCATTTTTATTGATTAAATGTTCCGATGATCAACAAATTCAGCCACCTGATCATTTTGTTATACCCAATGACAAGTTAGCCTTTTATAAAATTGAAAAACCAATGTTTTATTGCTCTGAAATATTCATAGATTCAGTCACGCAACTTGGTGAAAGAGTTATTGGATATGACCAAATAATAAGGTATGATACATCAAATTTTACATTTGAAATTACTAAGTCAGCTGCAGATACAATTAAAAATATCAATTTCAGGTATAGGAATTATTGTATGCCAATTGTTATTATATCAAATGGTGAGATAATTTTTGGATTTTACTTATACCATTTTTTATGTTCTAGCATTCCTTATTGGCTATATACCTTTCCCTCTAATAATCAATATTTAACAATTTATCCACCTGAATGGACAGTAAAACCACTGGATCCTGATCCCAGAAAGGATTCCAGAATTATTCAAGTATTATTAAATGATAATAAATTAAAATAATTTTGCTTGCCAGCGCCTAACAAGCCGGTATATTAAATGGTTCAATTTGCTGTATTTCAGGAAGATTCGTAAATTTAATATGACAATATATTAGCCAGGTCGTGATCTGATTACTTCTCACCACTTCACATACCGGCGAACCGTTATCGGCAATTTTGAAACAG
>JAGMCF010000036.1 GCA_023129415.1 Candidatus Cloacimonadota bacterium | reverse complement strand
CTTTTACTGAATTTCTTCCTATAAATAATCTGGAAAAAGTGCTTATATCTGACATAAAAATATTTTTCGAATTATTAATTTTTTCTACATTACCATTAGTAACATTGAATGCAAACTTACCAGTATTTTCATCAGATATTGGATCATTAATATCAAGCATAAAGTCAAATTTCAAATCAGGTCTTACTTTTAATTGAGTTAGAGCTTTTTCAATATTTATTACTTTAAACATCAACTCACTAATCAATTTCACATCTTGAAAATGTGAAGGTGCAAAATGATAGAGATCAAAATCTTCAGGAGGAGAGATAATAATATTTTTTGCCTGGTCACGATGCTCTTTTGCAAATGCAAAGATTCCTTGCATTCCTGAGTAGTTTATGTATGCAAAGTCATGAACATTCAGATCAACACTAAATGATTTTGGAATTTTCTTAAGAGTAAATATTATGTAAGCAACTTCAAGACCATCTTTTTTAATAATGTAAAAGAATTTTTGTTTTTCTTTATTCCATTGGCGGAAAATATTTTTTTCCCAGAAAAATTTCTCTCTATATGTGCATCCATTGTATAAGTCAGCGAATTTACATTCAATTTTTTGGAAAGTCATGTAGCTTGGTTTTTCAATACATACAAATTCAAATTTATCACTAAATTTTCTTATATCATCAATATTTATTTTACATTTTAGTCTCTTGCTTGCGTTACACCATCCATATTTTTGGTAATAGGATGGTTTAAATGGTTCAAGACAGGATACCGGATATCCTTGGTCATACATATCTTTTTGGATAAGTTTTAATTGCTCAAGAGCAAATCCCTTGTTTCGGGCTTCTGGCATAGTTACTACTCCAGAGAGACCAGCCATTCTCATCTTTTGAAAACGAATATTTTCCATAAATGGGTAGTAGAACATTGCAGACATAATTTGCTGGTTTTCTTCAACTATGAGTCCTCTACCAAATTCTACACCAGTTTCAATGTACTTTTTGGCATTATCAAGTTTAATATGAAAACAATAGCAACACATTTGAGCATATCGCTCAATATCTTTCTTTAATAGTTTTCTTATCTTCATCTTTTTACACCTCGGAGTTTTATCAATAAATCATTTATAAGTTGTCAATTTTTAATTTAGTGATAACCTCAGAATATCAGGGATAATTTATGTGTCCTCCAGATGAAGGATAAGTTATTCCATTCCACTCCCTTAATTTAGTTGACAATAAAATTAGGCTTTTCTTGAATACAATCAGAATATTTTCAAGGTGGTTTTATATGAAAAGATTTTATTTTGTAATAGGTTTATTTTTGCTTGTAATGTCCTCTCTTTCCGCACAGATGGTTTTTGTTCCATTGGAAAATGGTGTTTATCGGTTTTTAGAAAGAATGGAGATAAAAGGATTAACTAACAGATGTTTTAATGCAATGAAACCGATTCCCAGAACAGAAATTCTTTTGTATTTATTAAATATTAAAGATAGTGAAAATTATGAAAATCTTCAGCCATATGAAAAGAAGAAATTAGAGGACTATCTCGAAGAATATTCTTACGAAAGAAAATTTTTAGATGTCCCCTCCTCCCCGAGTAAATCGGGGATTAAATCGGGGATAATCGGGGATAGTAACTTACTTAAAGCCCTTGAAAGCGGATTGGAATATACTACTGGTAAAGAAATATCATTGTCTGATAAGGAAAGGTCTGAAAAAAAATGGCACCCTTTGCATTTCCCTTATAAATTCTTCCATAAAGAGAATTTATTGGTGTTTAATCCTTTATTCAGATTCAAATATAAGAATAACGAAAGTGATAATAGTTTTTTTGCTGAAAACAATAGAAGATTAACTGGCGGTGGAGAAATCTATGGATATTTGGGTGACAATATTGGCTTTTACTTTCGTGGAGTTAACAATGCAGAATGGGGTGATTCTTGTGATGTAAAGAAGTTGGATAGACAGGAGCAAGGAATTGGAATTTTAGGAAGCATAGAAAACTGCAACACCTACGATGAGGTAGATGCCTATGTTTCATTTTCAACAAAATATGCAGACTTAATAATTGGAAGATATTCTAATTATTGGGGAATAGGTAAAACTGGCAGTTTAACTATCAGTAATAAACCACCATCATATCCACAGATAATGGTAAAAGCTGGTTTTAGCAATTGGCTTAAATTTATATATTTTCATAGTTGGTTGGAAAGTAACATTAAAGATGATAGCCTATCTTATGGAATTGATTGGGGACATAATGAGATTTTAGAAAGAAAATTTTTTAAGAAAAAATATGTTGCTGCCCATCGTCTGGAAATCAGTCCTTTAAAAAATCTTAAACTTGGATTTAGCGAGATGCTTTATTATGGTGAAAGAGATCCTGAATTAGTTTATTTTATCCCCATTATGCTTTTCTGGTCTGCACAGCATTATACTAATGATCAGGATAACTTGCAAGCTGGGATTGATATTGAATGGATTCCCACTCGTTTTTGTAAACTTTATGGTTCAATTATGATTGATGAGATTAAGCTATCCAAAATGTTTGATAAAGAAGAGTCAAGAAACCAACTTGGATATCAGGTTGGGAGTTATTTTGTTGAACCTTTTTTACCTGGATTAGATTTCAGAATTGAATATACTCATCTTAATCCATGGACATATACACACAAATTTCCAATTAATGAAGCTACCTCAGATGGTTATGTAATGGGATATTGGACTGGACAAAATGCAGATAATCTCTATCTTGGTGTTGATTATCAGTTAAACTACAAACTTAAAATTTCATTAGATTATTCTCGTTATCGCAAAGGTGCACAGGATAGTATCTATTATCAATATCATACCCCACCATCTGAAAAATTTCTATTTGGACATCAATATACAAAGAACACTTTTGGTGTTTCTTTAGAATATGAAATTATGAATAACTTATTTTGCGAATTAAGCTGTGAGTTTCTTGATTGTAATGTAAATGAGGCTAATATAAATAAAGAAGAATATGTTAATCCCGTTTTATACAAAAGCGATTTTAAACAGAATTCCTTAGTTTTTTCAGTTGGATATGGATTTAAGTAATAGACCACTAAGACACCAAGACACAAAGTTCAAATGAATTGCCTTAGGGATGATATAAATATTGTTTTTATTTTAAAAAATAATCTTAGTGTCTTTTTAGTGTCTTTGTGGTTAATTAAAAGGATTCCATGAAATTATTCTTTCGCATACTTGGTTATTTAAGAAAAGTTTTGTTCAATGTTATAGTAGGTATAATCATTATGATTATATATGCTATATTTAGTGGAGCCTCTCTGGGAATTGTATATCCTATTGTAGATAAAATTTTTGTAAAACAATCAATAGAGGAATGGGAAAAAAGCAAACAAAGGATTTCTGAGATAGAGAAAAGAAACATGTTTGTGGAAACAAAAGATTTATTTACTAATTGCACTAAATCTATTAAGGATAATTGGCATAAAGAAGATAGACTAAAATTAATAAAAACAAATATCGGACTACTTTTCCAGCATTTTCTTGATAGGAATTCCCAAAAAGTTGTATTGAAAATTCTTATTATTATTGGGCTTATACTCTTTTTTATAAAAGTATTATCGGGATATTTACAAAAGATAATTTTTCAACAGTTAGAAGAGAAGATGATAATGTGGATTCGCAATGATTATTATAATGCAGTGTTACAAAAACCATTGGAATTTTTTCATAATCATAAAGTCGGAGAATTGATTTCACGCGCAATAAATGATGTTAAGTTAGTAAAAGTAATGACTCTTACCTCTTCAACAATTCTTCTACGCAATTTTCTTCTCATAGCTGCATATTTAACTATCATGATAAGTGTTAGTTTACGCCTTTCATTAATCACATTAATTGTTGTAATTCCCATATCTATAGTTGTGAGTATTATTGCCAGAAAATTGAGAAAGTACAGCCATCGTGTTCAACAAAGGTTTGCAAATATTACATCAATATTGCAGGAAGCAATTGTGAATATTCGAATTGTATTGGCATTTGTAATGCGGGATTATGAAAAGGTTAGATTTTATAAAGAGAGTAAGAAACTTTATAGAAGATCTCTTAAAATGGTGAGAACTCAAGCTATTGCTGCACCATTTACAGAATTTATGGGAGTTCTTATCACTTTTGTTCTTATTGGGTATGGGGGGAGTTTAGTATTAAATCCTCACAGTCCTATTACAGCCGGGATATTTTTTCTGTTTTTAGCTGCATTACTCTCTATTTTACATCCATTAAAAGAACTTTCAGGAGTTTATTCACAAATAAATAAAGGTCTTGCAGCTGCTGAAAGAGTCTTTGATGTTATTGATGAACCAATTTCAATAAAGGATAAAGAGAATGCAATAAAAATTGATAAATTCAAAGATACAATCAATTTTAATCATATATCTTTTAAATATACGGGTTCAAATGAAGTAATAAATAATATCAATTTTAGAGTAAATAAAGGAGAAGCGATTGCATTTATGGGTCCAAGCGGTGGTGGCAAATCAACATTAATGGACCTTTTGATTCGTTTTTATGACCCAACTGAAGGAGATATAAGAATTGATGAAAACGACATCAGAGATTATAAAATAGATGATTTACGAAATCTTATGGGTATTGTTACGCAAGAAGTAGTTCTTTTTGATGATACAATTGCAAATAATATTTCTTACGGAAGAATTGATGCACCAATGGAAGATGTTATCAAAGCTGCAAAAACTGCTAATGCGCATGATTTTATTATGAAAATGGAGAATGGATATAATACGATAATTGGTGAAAGAGGAGTTAAACTTTCTGGTGGTCAAAGACAAAGATTAGCAATAGCCCGTGCTATTCTGAAGAATCCACAAATACTAATTTTTGATGAAGCCACTTCTTCTTTGGATAGTGAATCAGAATTACTTGTCCAAGAAGCTATCAACAGATTGATGAAAGATCGCACAACTTTTATTATTGCACATCGTCTATCAACAATAAGAAATTGTAAGCGGATTATGGTTATAGATAAAGGGGAAATAATTGAACAAGGAACTCATGAGAAACTTTTGGCTAAGGATGGGCTTTATAAAAAATTGTATAATATGCAGTTCAGGGATAATGTGGAAAAGAGTTAAATTTCAAATTACAAATTACAAATAACAAATTAATTCCAATCCCCGATTAAATCGGGAACAAATTACAAATGAAACCTCATTGTTGGTACAATTTTGTAAATATATTCGCAAGTGAGGACACTTGCGCTACATCGCTATAGTTTAATCATAAAATTTGACTGAGATCTCATCTATCGTTTCATCTTCTTTTAATAGCTTGATAAAATTAATTGTAACTACAAACCCGGTTGTGTGGTTCTCTTTTAATTTTGCAGTTATCATTTTTGAACCAATTTCAAGATTTCCTGAGTATAATCTTACAACAACTTTCCTTCTAATGAAAAAGTCTGCTTTATTCTCAATCTCAAAATAGATTTGAGCCAGAGTTGTGGATAAACTCTCAATTTCAATATTTTTAACTTCTAAATATCTATTTAATTGTGTATGACAATATTTTGTGACTAATAAACCAAAAATTAAAGCCAATATAAGTATTATCCATATTGGTCTGGGCACTCTTAATTTTTTTGAGGGTTGCTCACCCGGTCTTTTTACTCTAAACATATTTATCTTTGAACTCTCTTATACTGGAATGATAAACAAATTTGTGAAATTAGGATAATTTTTGCAAGTTTTTTAGAAAAATTGTTTGACAAATAAAATAAGATTTTTTCTTTTAACCGGTATTTATAAATTATTTTATGAAAGTTAAAGTCTTTTGATAGGTATTTTATTTATAGTGAGTTTATTTAGAAAAAAAAGTAAGTTATATACTGATTGTTGCAGTCTAATATATGTTATGTGTAAAGACAGAAATAAAATTCCACTATTGAGGAAAAGTCAAAGATGCAAGATTTGATGACAATAAAAGATGCAAGTATTTGGGCATCCAAATATATAGGTAAAAATGTTACCCCATCAAATATATCGTATTTAATTCAATATGGAAGAATACCTAAAAACAGAAACAATGGAAGTGTTTTTGTCAAAAGGCATGATTTAGAAGAATATTACAATTCGAATCATGAAACTAAAGAAGACAGATGGAAAAAACAGTTGGGAAATGATCTAAACTGGAATTTGTCCTTTTCTGAATATAAAGAATCAGAAACAACAAAACATGTTCATAGATTGCATTCATATAAAGGAAAATTTATTCCGCAGCTCGTTGAATACTTTTTGGATCAGCATATTGATAATTTTAAAAATAAATCATTTTTTAAAGCGGGCGATATTATTTTAGATCCTTTTTGTGGTAGCGGGACAACTCTTGTGCAGGCAAGTGAATTAAATTTACATTCGATTGGAGTTGATGTTTCTGCATTTAATGCCTTTATAAGTAATGTTAAAGTTGGAAAATATAACATTCATGATGTTAGAAACACTGCTGATGTCATTACGCAAAACCTTAAAAAATTTCAAAAAGAAAAAAACAATGTTAATTTTGAGAATAGATTATTAGATGAGTTGAAAACATTTAATGGCAAGTTTTTTCCATCACCAGAGTTTAAATATAAAGTTAGGCAAAAAGAAATAAATGAAAGGTTGTATGGCAAACAAAAATCCGATGAATTTTTGAAGATTTACTATAAGCTTATAGATAATTACAAAATTTCATTGAAACAGAAAAAAAATGACTCATTTCTGGATAAATGGTTTCTGCAAGTTATTAGAGATGAAATTGATTTTGTTTTTAAACAAATAAAATACATTAAAAACCCAGAAACAAAAAAAATCCTTGCTTTAGTATTGAGTCGCACAGTCCGTTCGTGCCGTGCAACAACCCATGCTGATTTAGCAACACTAAAAGAGCCAATAACCACAACCTATTATTGTAAAAAACATGGCAAGATATGTAAGCCATTATTTTCAATATTAAGCTGGTGGCAAAGATATACCCAAGATACTATTAAAAGAGTTATTCAATTTGATAAACTTAGGACAAATACTTTTCAAAAATGTTTAGTTGGAGATAGTAGAATAATTAATATAGTACAAGAATTAAAGAGGAAAAACCCGGAATTTGGCAGGTTAATAAACAATATCAAGATTGCCGGTATCTTTTCAAGTCCGCCATATGTTGGTTTAATAAATTATCATGAACAACATGCCTATGCATATGATTTATTTGGCTTTGAAAGAAGGGATGAACTGGAGATTGGTCCTTTATACAATGGTCAAGGATTGGAAGCACGAAAGTCTTATGTCAAAGGCATTTCTGATGTTTTAAATAACTGTAAACATTTTTTGAAACAAGATTATGATGTTTTTTTGGTAGCCAATGATAAATATGGTCTATACCCAAAAATTGCTGTACTATCTAACATGAAAATTGTTAACGAATATAAAAGACCTGTTTTAAATCGTGTTGAAAAAGATAGGTCTGCTTATTCAGAAATAATATTTCATTTGAAGGAAGAATAATAATGTCATTGTCAAATAATCAAAAACAAAAGATAAAAGAACTTTTATCAAAAAAGATTGAAAATAAATTGAAATTATATGGTAGAGAGACCACTTCAATGCCATTTTTAGCAAGACTTATTCAAGATAATGAAAAAATTGCAGCGTATTCATTTATACACTCTATGGCTACAACTCTTGGAATGAGTATTTATGAAGATGTTTCAGTAATAATTGCATCTGAAACAGCCGAAGAAGCTTTTAGAAATTATGGGGTTGGGGGTGCTATTTCAAGGGAGCAAAAAACAGTTATTTCAAATATTGTCTCAAAACTTAGAAATGGAGATAGAGTTGCCAAAATAAATGAAGAAATAAAAGAAGTATTAGATGCATCTTCAGAAAACGGAGAATTTCAAAAATCTGGTAACATTGCAGATTTCTATATGAAAAGGGATGGGCAGGAATATTATTTTGAGATAAAAACAGTAAAACCAAATATTGATGTTTTTGAAAAAAGTAAAACGAAATTATTAGAATGGGTTGCGAGGAGAAGAATGCCTGTCAATGTATATCTGGCATTTCCATATAATCCATATCATCCCAAACCATATCATCGTTTTACAGAAGTTGGAATGATGGATTCGCCGAATGATTTTTTAGTTGGTGATGAATATTGGGACTTTATAGGTGGGAAAAACACTTTTCCTGAGTTATTAAAAACATTTGATGAAGTAGGGAAAGATTTTAAAGATCAATTGAATAAAAAATTCAAACAAATAGCTAAAGAAAAGATGGATTCCTATTAAAAAACACATACCAAATCGCTGCACCTGACATTTTTCCACTGCGCTTCAAAATGCAGGTGAACTCAGTCGTTAACCTTTCCAATCCCAAATTCATCCGTCCTCCATCCCGTCCCCGATTAAATCGGGGATTCGGGGCTTCGTAGGATGGATAATTTGTAATTCTTAATTTTTTTAAGGGTTTTCCTCTTAGCCTTTTTACTCTAAACATATTTAACTTTTAACTCTCTTATACTGGAATGATAAACAAATTTGTAAAATTACAATAATTTTTGTAAGTTTTTTTGAAAAATTGTTTGACAAATAAAAATAAGAATTCTTGATTTTATATTGTCATTTTGGATAAAATAGATATTTAATTTATGATGTATATTATGAAGCGAAGATATAAGGGTGTTATGTTGCATGTTTGAAGGTCAAAACCAAGTTAGTTTTATATAAAATCACAAAGGAGAAAAACATGATTAACAAGGAGCAGAAATACGAAATGTTTTATATAGCAATAGATGTTGGTAAAAAATATGCTTCTGGTGGTAGTTGCAAAGTAAATCCAGAGGTTGTCATTAAATATACCTATGAAGAATTGATAGAATTAATAACAAAAATAGAAACAGAAAATTAAACATCTGTTCATGTTGGTTGGATATAGCTCATTATTGCATAAAATGTTTTTTTAAATTTTTAAGTTTAGATAGTATTCAAAAGTAATCCTCCAACTGACGGATTATATTTCATTTGCATTTGCGTTTCTGTATACGAGCTTAAGCGTTAAAGCTTTCCAATTCCAACTTCATAATTTGTAATTCTTGATTTCTTTTCGGGTTTCACTCTTAGCCTTTTTATTCTAAACATTTTTATCTATACACTTTCCTATACTATAATGATAAACAGACTTTTTAAATTGCGACAATTTTTGCAAGTTTTTTAGAAAAATCAGTCATACCCCCAAAATTTTGGATAGCGTTTCTGTAACTGACTACTAGTAAACAGAATACAGTAGGAAGTAAGTGGAAATTTATAGCTTCGGGATTATTAAATATTCTACAAAAATTTTTAAAATAATAAAACAGTTTGCGAGAGAATCAATTCTCTCGCTGATACAAAAAAAGAGTGCTAAAGCACTCTATTGGCTGTCTTTCATCCCGATTTATCGGGATTACTTTGAATCAGCGAGATGATTTATCATCTCGCAGGAAGGAAAGTAGTCAAAAATTTTTAAAGTTTTGGGGGTATGCATGTTTTTAGAAAAATTGTTTGACAATTTTTTTTGAAACTTCTATTTTTTAATTAAATTATGAAGCATTCGGGAAAGTTAATGTCATAGATAGGAATTTGTTTTATAGTGTGTGTTAACTTCAAAAATAGGGTACATCATATACTGCGGATTGCAGTCTAATATATGTTGGGTTTGAAGGAGGAATTATGATTAACGGACTCAAAGACATTGTCACGTGGGCCAACACGAATGCCGGTATTCTCAGCATAATCGTCGCTATTCTTCTCGTGATCATTCCATTCATCTGGTCATTCTTCCGATATCTGAATCTGAAGAACAGAGAGCTCAAGTTCGAGTGCTTCAAGGTCTACCACCAACTCATCAAAGATCTTGTTCAGCCTGAGGCGGAGGGCAAGAGCATGATGCTCGATCGACAAATCGCCATCGTTTTCGAACTGCGCAACTTTCCAAACTATTACGAACTAACCCTGCGGACGCTTCAGGGACTGAAAAGGGGGTGGTCCACAGGTTCCACGGAGCGCAATAGACTGCTTGACGAGATGGCACTCACAATCAAGCACATCAAGAAAAAGTTTAAGAAAACCCAACAAGAGGATGAACTGGACTCCTGAAAGACCGCGGCACGGCCTTCCAGGAGCCAGTTATCCATTCCGGTTAGAGTAATAAAAAAATAAATGGATATTGAAAAAGTACTCACTAAAGTAAGCGAAAGGTATTCGGAAAATACATTAATCAGAATGCTTATTTGTGGAATTCCTTATATTGGTGGATCATTGGATGTATTATTTAGCTCTACTGGCCAGAAAATTGTTGGAAGTAGAATAGAATTTTTATTTACATCTTTAAAAAAAGAAATAGGAGAATTATCAGAAGATCTAATAAGTAATGACTATTTAGAGTCTGAAGAATTCTTTGATTTAATTATTAAATGTATTAACTCAGCTGTAAAAACAAGAAGTAAAGACAAAATAGTTCTTCTTTCAAAAATTATAAAAGATTCTATAATAATAAAAGAATCAGGCACAATCACAGAAGAAGATTTACTTTGTCTTATAGAGGAGTTGAACTTCAGAGATATTGAGTTTATTAAGTTTTTATTAAGAAATAAACCTGCTGTTCCTAAAGAAAAAGAAGCGACAAGCGATTATTCAGCTGTTGGATTACATAAAGTCGATTCAAGGAAACCAATTGATTACTATTTATTTTTTTTAATCAGATTAGAAAAAATAGGATTACTTTCTAGAAACACTAGAATTACTGCTAATATGGAACGGTTACAATATGAAATAACTCCTTTCTTAGACAAAATTATAGAGTATTTAAAAAATACTCCAAATCCAGATGACTGCTATTTAACTACGCTCCATAGCGGTAGGTGAGCTTTGTAGTTATGTTGCAAAAAATAGTACAAATTAATAAATGGAAAAAATGAGAAGAAAAATATTTCTTTTTCTTGAGAAAATATCTCTTTTAGGATTGCTAGGTTATTTTGTAATAACAGTCATTTTGTTTGCTATTATTTATTGCAGCTTTACACCTGGAGAAAATGGTATTAAAACATCTCAAGAAATCAACTTCAATATTTGGCAAGGTTTATATTTCAGCATTGTTACAATATCCTCATTAGGCTATGGTGATATGCAACCTTTGGGGTATTCTCAATTATTTGCTGTAATTGAAGTCATTTTGGGACTAACTTTAATGGGAATGTTAATTGCCAAATTAACATCTTCAAGGTTATCTTATCATGTAAAGAGAATTTATGTTAGTGATTCTCAAAGACAACTTTATGGATATTTACATTATATAAGAAATTGTACTGCTGATATTGTGAAAGCAATCTTATTATTTTCCCCGAAAATGGTCGAAACACCTATTCTCGATGATGATTCCACCTCTGATAAAAAATATTCCATTCTACTTGAAAGAGCTCGAAGAGCTTTTAGTATTCCATTGAAAAAATTAAATAAATCACTAAATGAATTGAAAAAGTATTTTTATTTTGAAGTTAAGAATGTTGATTTTTTCTCTGAAATCCCGATTGAAATTATCAAAGATGTTGGAAGTTCCATTGAAGAATTTCAAAATCAAATATATACATTTCTAATTGATATTTCTGAAAAAAGAAGAAATGAACTATTGTACGGTGAACCCGGAAAATATTTTAATTTTGTAATAGTGGAAATTATGGAGTTATGTGATATCGTCAAAAATCACACAAAAGAAACAAATGTAAAATTATTGTTTTCTAATATACTAAATAAGTCTACAATCATTAAAAATGATATAATTATTATATCGGTTCCGATTTATGAATATGAACCACCCAATCAAATTAATCCAGAGTCAATAAATCCTATTAATTAGTTTAATAAAGTTATTGGAGAAATAAATGCAATTAAATTGGATGAAGTGTCAAGGCGATGTTTGGTGTAAGTTAAATACTGTAAACCTGGCACACCAACATTTTGATAATATGGATGGAGTCTATATTATATGGCATGGTGGTGAAAATGCAGCTACAGTAAAAGTTGGACAAGGCAATATTAGAGCTAGATTACAAGACCACAGAGTTGATCCTAGTATTCAAGCGTACAATGATTTGGGGTTATTTGTTACTTGGGCTAAGGTTCCCTCTCATCAAAAAGATGGCGTTGAAGCATATTTGGGGGAAAAATTAAATCCCAAAGTTGGAGATAGGTTTCCAGATGTGGAACCAATTGCAGTTAATTTACCTTGGTGAGTAAAAGTAATGCAACATAACAAGCCAATCAAGCCGACAAAAGGGCAGTATCTTCAAGTAGTTACGTTTGGTGCTCTTATTAAGTTCTATTTTAAATCTAATAGTCTGTTCGTATAAGCCCTTTTGCGGCTTATCGTCAGCGTTAGAGGTAAAAAATTAAAGGGAAATTATGCCTATTATTGAATCATTTTTAAAAAGAAACAAAGAAACTTTACGTTTTTTAATAATTTTATCTACCATTATTTTCCTCTTTTTTGGTGTAAATGAATATTTTGACAATAAAATTGAATCCAAAATTACTGATAAAAAGATTATATTAAAAATCTTTCTTACTCATTAAGGCCATTCTTAATCTTTGATGGTGAAGGACATATTCTATATGACCATGGAGCTGAAAAAAAATTAAATTCCATTACAATGGACCCTGAATTAACAATGAAAAATTTCCACAATATAAATGATTTTAAAATCGTTATTGAACCTAAAAATTATTTGTCTGTACAACCACTACTCGAAAATCTTAGTGTTCATGATTTTCAAATATCACCGAATAGATATAAGAATAAATCATGGATATATACCGTAAAAGTACTTATGATTCACGTTCCACTAGAAGAACCTATTAAGTTTAAACTTGAGTTAATTGAATGATAATATTATATAGTAAGGATGGATAATTCTTAATTCTTGATTAACGATTTTTCTGTCATTTCTTTTGGTTTATCAATATCTAAAATATCTAACATTGTCGGTGCTATATCAGCAAGTTTGCCATCATCTCGTAATTTTAGAACCCTTTTATTTATACAACCAAATATAATAGGAACATCATTCGTAGTATGAGCGGTAAATACATTTTCGCTTTCATCCAGCATCTTTTCTGCATTACCGTGGTCTGCAGTAATTAGATAATTGTAATTATTTTTCTCCAGGACTGATACAATTCTACCAACTGATTTATCTACTGCTTCAACTGCTTTAACAGCAGCTTCAAAAACGCCAGTATGCCCAATCATATCACAATTTGCAAAATTTAGAATTATCACATCATACTTATGTGAATTAATTTCTGTAATTACTCTATCAGTTACAAGGTATGCACTCATTTCTGGTTGCAGGTCATAAGTTGCGACCTTTGGTGAGTGAATTAGAATTCTATCCTCATTTTTGAATGGCTTTTCAACTCCACCGTTAAAGAAGAATGTAACATGTGCATACTTCTCTGTCTCAGCAATTCTTAGTTGTCGCAAACCATTATTTTGTAAAACTTCACCAAGAATATTTGTTAATTTTATTGGCTTAAATGCAACATTTAGGAACTCATTAAATCTAACATCATATTGAGTCATTGTTGTAAAAAGAATGTTATTAATTTTCTTTGTTTTAAACTTATCAAAGTCAGGACAAACAAAACTATTAGTTAGTTGACGAGCTCTATCAGCACGGAAGTTGAAAAAGATAACTGCATCATTGTCAGAAACAGTTGCAACCGGGCTTCCGTTTTCTTTAATAACAGTTGGAATTATAAATTCATCTGTAACATCATTTTCATAACTTTTTTCCATAACTGTAACGGGGTCGGTTCCTTCATTCCCTTTTCCAAACACAATCGCTTTGTATGCTTTCTCAATTCTTTCCCAACGATTGTCTCTATCCATTGCATAGTATCGTCCAGAAATTGTGGCAATTTTACCAACATCAATCTCTTTTGCTTTTTTCTGAAATTGCTTTATGAAACCAACTCCGCTGTGAGGAAGAGTATCCCTGCCATCCATAAAAGCATGAAGATATACTTTTTTAAAATTATTATCCTTTGCTAATTTCAGAATTGCCCACAGATGCTCTAAAGAACTATGAACACAACCATCAGAAAGCAATCCGAAGATGTGTAAATTTGAATTGTTATTTATACAATGTATGATGGTTTTCACTAATTCTGGGTTTTTGAAAAATGTGCCATCTTTTATACTCAGATTTATTCGTGTAATATATTGATAAACAATTCTTCCTGCTCCGATATTGAGGTGTCCAACCTCAGAATTTCCCATCTGTCCTTCTGGTAAGCCAACTGCATTTCCAGAACATTTGAGTCTTGTCCAGGGTTTTGTTGCGAATAGTTTATCCAGATTTGGAGTTTTTGCAGCTTTGATAGCATTACCTTTTACTCCGTCAGATAAGCCAAAACCGTCCATTATGATTAGCATTAATCTGTTTTTCATCTGTAAATAGCACACATATTACACACCCCGTCTCCCGATAAATCGGGATCCACCCCTCTCAAGAGGGGATTTTTTTGATTCCCCTCTAATAAGAGGGGATACGGCTTCAGCCGAGGGGTGTGTTATTTTCATCTTCCTTTCAGGCTCGGTCAGTCTTGGCTAGGCCAAGCCTAGACAGGCGCCCAGACGGGTGTGTCCCGATTATTGGGACATGTATGCTTCGTCATATTTTTTTTACCACCTGTCTTTGCCAACCCGTCCTCCGCAGTAGCTCTGCTACGGAGGGTGGAGGCTACGCCAGGCAGACCGAGAACACAGAGGTTTTTAATTATATTTTTCTCGAATTAAAATCTTGTCTCAATTTGCATTTTAATCTGTTGAGATTTTTCTAACTTTTTCTCTTTCCAGATTTTCTCTGAGTATTTCATCTGTAAAGAAAGATGTTTACCAAGATCATATTTTAATAAGATATATCCGAATATCCCATCACCTTTGAATTGCGAATTAAGCATAATTCCATCAAGGTCATTCTCATACATATAAAGGATTATATCCTCGGTATGGTATTGACAGATACGAATGTAATTTGTAAGTTTGGAAGAGAAGCGGAATTTTATATCTTGATAAAACAGTATTCCAGAATCATATTTATTCCCGTTTATAAATTGGTGAAATGTATATTCTCCCCTAAGTTTTACCTCCATCCTTGGATTTATAATCTGCCACCAATCAAGACGAAAAGTATTTCTTTCGATTTGATAAATTTTACTTTCATCAGATATAGTCCGCCAGCGTTCAGACTGCTTTTGATGGAAAGTAAAACGAATCTTAGAAGTCTTCCATTTTTTCTCAAATTGTAGGAATTTATCAAAACCATAAGTTGGCATATTCTCCCGAGATTTCTGTTTGGGAAATTTGTAAATATCGATATACATATCTATTTTTGTTCTGGCTAATGGACGGAAAGAAATTCCATAATAAATACCTCTCTCATTATCAAAATTTCCACTTGTATGAAATGGATTCCCATGAAAGGTTGGGAAGTGTTTATTATAATTTCTGGATATTATTAGATTTTCAAAATTATCCTTTCCCCAGAAAAGTCCTAAAAGATATGATTCCTTCTTTTCAGCAATAGCACCCTCACCGAAAAAATTGAAATTATCCAATTTCAGGTTATAATCTAACCCAAAAATGTTTTGTTCCTGCTTAAAGCTCGAGTCAGAAAATGGCAGGTTATATTTTGTATGAAATGCAGTAAAGCCTATCTGACTTGCATTCCCATAATATAAATGAGCACCATAAATTTTTTCGGTTACTTTATCCTTTTTTGCTCTTTCTGTTTCAGTCCGATGAAAACCTGTAATATCTATGCTTTTTATATATCCATCTTCTACATTTGCATCCAGTTTATATTTTGAATAAAAAGGAATGATACCAAATTTACTAATCTTTAATTTGAAAGCTCCGCCAAATAAAGAATAAACCTCATTTGTGCTTGTATATGGTCTGATATTTGAGAAGTGTTTTATAGGCTGATGTGTTGCGTTTCCACCTTTGGATAATCCCAATTTTGGTGCGAAGAGAATTCCCTGTCCCAATGCTAATCTGTAATTTCCAATTACTATTTTATCAAGAATTCCAAGTTTTTCTGTTGCAAAGCTTCCTGTATAAAAATCCCAGAAATCTCTTTCGCCTTCATCCTTTTGCGAAATAAAATGTATTCTATAATTTCTCCAATTTATAGTATGTTTTTGATAGAACTTTATTGGGTTATTATATCGCGAATTAAATTTATATTCTGCTCTAATTCTATTTCGAAAATGCATTGGGTATGTGTCTCTAAATGAAATGTATGGAAGAATTTCTTCAATAGTATCATCCGAAATTCCAGCTTTTTTAAGTTGATTCTTTTTTGTTATATTTTTTTGTTTTCTAAATTGTATAATATTTTCAATCTGAACAGGAGAAAGCCAGGGCAACATAATCAAATCTTGATAACTTGCTTGGTTAATATCAAGTTTGTTTTTCTTTAGATATTGTAAGTGGCTGTAAAGTTCGGTAATCTTATATGTCTCTTCTTCAGTTGAAAAAAGTTTTTCTATCTGAGCTTCATCAGCATGAATATGTATTACAGGAAAGATTAGAACTAATAAGAAAACCAATTTCTTCATTTTTTCAGTTGATACGAAACAGTAAAATGGTGAGTTATCTCCAACAATTCATGAGTTTTTATGCCATAATTTATTATAAGGTTATAAATCTTGAATTCTAACCCAGCAGAGAATTGGTTGTTAGTTGGTTCAGTGTGGAATCCACTTAAAATTCCAAGAGATTTAAAGGGATAATAAACAACTCCAAAGTGAAAAGAGAAATCGTGTCCAAGCTCTTTTACGATGCATATTCCGGATTTTAGATTATCATCAAGTTGATAAATAATCCCTGTTCGGCTTTCTTGTGGTAGATCATCATTTCCAATTTTACTGAAACTAATATTAGAAAATGAAGTAAAAAGTTTATATTTATCAACCCTTGCAAGGATTCCCACATCAACCTGAGAAGTGTTATTATTATTCATAGTATAAACTTCATTTCTTAAAAAACGATAGTTACAACCTATGGTAAAATTTTGTGCAATGTTATAATTAACCGCCATTATGAATGTTTGTTCTTTGCAGATTTCATTCCCAAGTTCTTGTAATCCTGTAGCAACATTAAATTTTCCAAGACTATATCCAGCCACTATATTTTTATAGGATAAGTCATTAATAGAAAATGGCATGAAATATGATGAAGTTAATGAGAGTTGCCTTTTAAAAACTGCGGGATTATAAAAAATAGAGGAAGGACTGCCCTCAAGTGCAGATATATCAGAGACTGCAGCCAGCTTTGCTGAAGGAGATAGTTGAAGAAATGCTCCTGATAAAACAGTTGGCAGTAAAACTAAAATAGTAAGAAATGTTGAATATTTCATAATTTCTGTTTCCTGAAATCTTATTGAAAATGAATATTTAAAAAGTTGATAGTCTGTCAATTTTTTTAACAATAAAAATTGTTTATATTTTAAGAAATGTAAAAATAAAAAAATAAGTATAGAAATCTTTTAAAATAAATTGACAGAAATATCACTTCAACCTAAATTTTCAAAAAAAATGTGGAGGTGAAACTTAGTGCCAAAAGTAATAATTAGAAAAGATGAAAATTTTGATAATGCTTTTCGCCGTTTTAATAGAAAAGTTCAAAGAGCCGGTATTCTTTCTGATATAAAGAAGAATCGTTATTTTGAGAAGCCAAGTGACAAAAAGAGAAGAGAATTAAACGCTACCTTAAGAAAGCTAAAAAGAAATCAAAGATATAATAGGTAAATTAATAACCAATAACTAAATAATAACGGAAATCTCTTTAAAGAACATAGCTTCGCGAATTGAT
>JAGMCF010000035.1 GCA_023129415.1 Candidatus Cloacimonadota bacterium | reverse complement strand
AGAATTTTCTGGAAAAATAATAAAATATTTGACATTTTTTTGAAAAAAGGATATTAAATAGAATAATTATTTAAGGATGAGAGATGAAAATTATAAAAACAGAAATTTATCCCGTTGGAATGAATAAAATTAAAAGTCCATTAAATGATATGAGTTTTGAAGGAGACAAGTAATGGCGCGTGTACAGTTGTTGGGTAAAATTTGTATATGTTTAAGCAATAGGTGAAGAAAAGATGCCAGAAAAGAAAAGACATCATTACGTTCCACAGCTATATTTAAAATATTTTTCTAAAGATAAAAAAACAATTTCTGTATTCTCACATAAAGAAAATCGAATTGTTGCGAGAAATGCTCCCATAAAAAGACAGTGTTACAAAAATTATCTATATAGTAAACATAAAAAATATGAAGACGTAATTTCATCTATAGAAGATAAATCAAAAAAAATAATTGATGATATTTTATTATCAAAAACGATACCTCGAAAAAAAAATTCAGATTATTCTTTATTATTATTGTTTATTCTCTTTCAATCTGCAAGAACATTGTTTGCTACTGAACAAGTTAATGAAAATTTAAATAAAATGGGTAAACTTATCTTAAAAGAAGCAATTAGATTAAAAAAACATAAAGGGATAAATCCTAAAGATATTGATGAACTCCAACTCAATTGGGATGAGCCAGCATTACTGAATCTTCAATCTGTTTCACAAATTTTACCACTTTTGTATGATTTAGAATGTAAGATAATTATCAATGAAACTACCAATGAATTTATAACTTCAGATAATCCCGTTATTCTTTATAATAAATTCTACTTGAAAGATGAATTAAATTATACAGGATTTGCATCAAAAGGTTTGATAATAATGTTTCCTTTAACCCCAAATTTTAGTTTAATATTTTTTGATTCTATGATTTATAAGATTGGAGGAAAAAAACTTCATAAACCAGTTTATTGTAAAAATAAAAGTGATGTTGATGAAATAAATATGCTTCAAATGATAAATGCTCACAATACAACATACAGTTTTTCGATGGAGGAAAAATATTTAATAAAACTTTCGTCAATTGCCAGCAAATATCGTTTTGAAGAAAAAACTATTGTAAAAGAGAGTGAACTATTTGAACCTATTAATGGTAAGAAATCAAAAATAATATGGACTTCAAGACCCAAAATAAAATACAATCTAAATGTTTCATTTATTAAAATAAGAAAGAAAATTACTGATTCTTACTTGAAACAAAAATTGGTTCGAGATCCATTATTAGTAAAATTACATAAAGAATTTCTTGAATTAGTAGATAAAAAGTATTATAAACCTAATGAATTGGGAAAATTTTTAAAGGATAAAGAAAGATAAAATCTTGGCAAATATTGTGACTTTACCTAACAAGCGTGTCCACAAACTCCGCAAGCTCCGTTCGTGGCACACAGTGATATTATAGGCAAAGATGAAATAAAGAAAATAGTTTAATTAAAAAAAATTTGAATTAATAAAAGAGTTTAGTATTAAACAAATTGATTTGAATAATTTTCCAAATACATGCGGATATTATATTCTGTTCGATGAAGAAGGAAATTTTATTTATGTTGGGAAAGCATCAAACTTAAAGGATATTATTAGTATACATCTTTCTAAAAATGAGATTAATCCAAAGATTAAAAATTTTGCAAAATATGTTATATATGAGAAAACACATAATATTAATGACTCAGAAATTATTGAAGATGAAATTTTTGATGACTGGGTAAGAAACACAGGAAATTATCCTTTTGCAAATAGAATAAAACCACCAAAATCTAAACTTACCAATAGTGAAATAAACAATATAGAGATTAAAAAAATTGTTAAGGGTATTTTAAAAAAAAAGAACTTGTTTTAATAGATTAAAATTTATAGGAGATCGTATGGAAAAGAATAATAATTCACAATATTCACCCAAAAAAGCAATTATTCGAAAAGTGGAACAAGTTTTTCTTTCAACAGTTCGAATGGGTTTAAATGATAAGAAAGCAGCCCAACGAGTAAGCAAAACTAAAAATCAATATCGTTCAATGCCTAATGATGCTCTTGCAACAATTTTAATTAAGAGAGCAGCCAGAAAAACTATGATTGAAGGTGCAGCAAACGGTGCAGGAATAACGGGCTGTGAATTAGCATTGATAGCGCCTGCACCAGAGGGTAGTCATAAAGTCGCCGCAGTGAGTGGTATTGTTGCTCTTTTCGGAACAGATGTAACTTTCACAACATCAATCCAAATGAAACTTATACAAGACCTTGGTTATCTTTATGGTGTTCCATTTGATGAAAGCGATGAAGAAGATGTTTGGTTAATTTTCAAAGCTGCTATAGGTGTTAAAGGTTCTGAAAGAGTTGGAGGTTATGTTAGGGTTATTTTTTACGAAACTGCAAGAAAGCAATTTAGAAAGTTTCTTAGAACAGGAATTCGACGTGCAATACAAAAATATGTTATTAAAAAATCTAGTGAAAAAATTGGGCGTTATTTAGGTGAAAAATATATTCTTAGACTTGTTCCAGCTGCAAATATGATAATTGGTGGGTATTTCAATAGAAGAATAACACTTTCAGTAGGTAAGTGGGCAAAAATTCGTTCAAAAATCAGAAGTACAACATTAACAAAATCAAAGTTAGTTTCAAAATTATCTCCAAATGATCGATACTTAATATTACCTTTAATTTTCTTTTCTGGCACTTCTAACGACAAACTTACTGATAACCTATTAATGCTTTATAGTAATACAACAAAACAACTTCTTCTCACTGATAATGAATTAAAGCTTGCTGACGAATTAACAAACGATGAACACCTTGAAAAAAGACTTATGAAAATTCTCCCTAAAGTTAGTACAAGAGAAGCAAAAGATGCATTATTTGATATTGCAGTTTCGGCAGCTGCTGTAAATATACGACAGCGTGAAAAGTATCACAATTGTCTTAGATTATTAGCAAATTCATTGAGCCAAGATAAATATACAAACAGTATTCTAAAAAGTAAAATTGCATATTTAAAACGTTAGAATTAAATGCCTATAACAATGCACACACGGAAACATTGTTTATCGGGGTTTACGGTGGTTTATAGTTTTGGCTGTGTTTTTTCGCCGACCCTGAATCGTTCTGATTCTGCGTCGCGCTGAACCGTTAGGCTACATTATTAATAAAAGAATAATACTTAGGTTGGTCAAATGTTTCCTATCCAAGTATCAGAAACAGATAAATTAGGTGTTATGTATATTAAACTTAACAAAGGCCAAATCTCTGACATTGATAATTATTTTGAAAGTGTAAGAAAGCTTCAATTTTTTCTAAGATCTAAGGAATTAAAATTCCAGCTAACTGGGTTCTATCTTAGTATGTGGAATAATTGCGGCATTAGGTTCTCTTATTTTACTAATAATCCACCGCAAACAATTTCCTTTTTGAATGATGAATTTTCATCAATGGGTTTCATTAAATATCTTCCTGAGATTAAACCACATGATGAATATTTTAATTATTATCTTGGAACAAATAAAACTAATCTTGAGTTTAGAAAATTTTTACAATTAATCACGAATATTGGATTAGATCTGCTGGAACGGGACATTCTATATAGTCGTCGATTAGTTGCAAGATATCGCTTAGATATTGCTCCATTAGGAATTAGTTGTAAATCCTATTTTGAACCACCATTTAAAAAAATATCCTATTACAATTCATTAACTTCAAACCTTAAAAAAGAATTATTGCATGGTCTAGATTATTGGCATACATCATGGGAAGATTGGGCACATATGTTTGTAGTCATGCTTCTTCCCGGTGATTGGTTATATTCCTGTAAGCAAATTTTTAATCCTCGTAGACCTATTAACAAGGTGACTCATGATACCCTATCAAGAGGACTGCTACCAAATAATTGGCAACCTTGAAAAAGATTATAACGTTGCATAACGAGACTGTCGGAAAAGTGTCTCTAAGAGCGTTTTTCAAAATTTCGAACTTGTAAGTTTAGTATTGATGGCTATTTTTATAAACGAAAAATCATTATTTTTTATCAAAATGACTTTTCCGACAGTCTCAACAGAGCGTATCTGGCTTCGTTGCTTCGCACCTCCGCCCAAATTCCCCTTCGGGAAAATTCAGATACGTTCGGAACGTTAAGCGAAATAGGAGGAAAGAATGAATACTTCTCAATTTAAAAAGTGGAAAAATAAAGAAATTGAAAAAACTGAAAATTTACTATCAAAATCAAAATATAAAGGTAAACTAATAAAATTATATCCTGAATTCAATTTAGAATCCCCTTATACTACTTCGCTTGATCCATATGTTCCATTATGGTTAATGCTACCATTTTTTAAAAAAATCATTGTAGGCATATTACCTTATCTAAAAACACCCAAAAATTTTATTGATTGGTATGGAGTAACGCCAGAGCAGATGCTTTGGTTATATGAAATAGAAAAGATTGAATTAAGAATTCTTTTTCCAACTTCTTTATACAGTATTCCTAAATATTTAAACAAATTCTTTGAAATTGGATTACCAAGTGGATATAGAGACTTTAAATTTTGTCAATATTTACTAGGGAAAGATAAATTTGATTATCTTAAAGATAGGTTTCGAAACTGTATTGGTGATTATACAAGAGATATATCAATCGATTCTTACAAAGGAAATTATCAGCGTGCTTTGAAAACAGCCGAAACAGTTTACCTTCAATTACACTCTTATTATTATGAAAGACAAGCTTGGGAATTTGAAGAATTATTTCTTAGAGATAAATCTCAAGCTTTTACTTGGATTGAAATGTGTCGTCTTTTTTTAATCGGACAAGTAAATTATTCTTTTGGTGGTGTTCATTCAATTGCAAGAAATGCAATCGACAAATCATTTGAAAAATATAATGAAAAAGTAATTTTTCCAAGTGATTTAGGTAAAATTCTTATTGAAGTTTTTAAGTTAATCCCCAATAAATCTGATGAATTATGGAGTTTTGATTTAAATGATCTTGTAAGATTTAATTTTTATTCTAATAATGAATTAACTCATAAAGTTTTATACTCTTTAAAGGAGGAAGTAAATAAAGGTAAGGTAAAAATAGATAGCATTGAAGATTTAAAAACATTAATCTTAAAATCACGAAAAGAAGATAAATTTTTTTGCAAAACTTTTAATATTTTAGCTGGAGCTGGAATATCTTTTGCAGCATCATCTATTAATCTTCTTGGACTTCTTTCAGGTATTGGATATTCAATAGTATCGGAATTCTATCCTAAAATGAATAAAAAAATTGCAATACCTCTCAAAAATTCTATTCAAAAGATTTTCGACAAACCGAATCTTACACTTTTAATAAAATTAGATGATGAAATTAAAAATAAGTTCAAAAACGCTTAACAATGCACACCTGAACCACTTATAAGTGGCCAGGTCGTGCAGAACCGTTATGTGAAACTGGAATTATACAACCTATAGAAGTTATATGGAAACAAAAATTGGCAAAGCAAAATTAATCCTTTTACAGGGAGATATAACAGAAGAAAAAACAGACGCAATCGTAAATGCTGCAAATTCCTCACTCTTAGGTGGAGGCGGTGTGGATGGAGCAATTCATCGTGCTGGCGGATCAAAGATATTAGAAGAATGCAAAGAGATAAGAAAGCAGCAAGGAAGTTGCCCAACTGGTGAAGCTGTAATAACTACGGGTGGAAACTTAAAAGCAAAATATGTAATCCATACTGTTGGTCCTATCTGGTATGGGGGGAATAAGAACGAAGATAATTTGCTTCATAATTGCTACTTGAATTCACTGAAACTTGCAAAAGAAAATAATATTAAAAAAATTTCATTTCCATCAATTAGCACAGGAGTTTATCGCTTTCCAATTGAAAAAGCAAGTAAAATCGCTCTCAAAACTGTAATTGATTTCTTACAAGATGAAGAATTCCGAGAAGTAAGATTCGTTTTATTTAGTAAGAAAGATTATGAAATTTATTTAAAAAATCTTCAGGAAATCATTGACTGGACGGAGTAAAAGTTTAAAAGCCTACTTGACACTTGGACCTTATTATATTCTTAATTTAATATTTTTTTATCGTGATTTCGCATAAACATTAACCATAATTTGTGAATTTTCTCTAAGGAAAGTGTAATTTTTCTTGACATCATAAATTTTTTTATTACATTTTAGACCAAAAGACGAAAACAGTCTAAAATTACAAAGAAGGAAAAATGGATAAAAAAGAACAAATATTAAAAGTAGCAGGGAATATTTTTGCAAAGTTCGGTCTAAAAAAAACAACAATGGATGAAATCGCTAAACTAGCACGTATGGGCAAATCCACACTCTACTATTACTTCAAAAGCAAGGAAT
>JAGMCF010000034.1 GCA_023129415.1 Candidatus Cloacimonadota bacterium | reverse complement strand
GAAAGAGAAAGAAGAAAAGGTGAATATTTAGATAAAGAATCAATTAGAGGATTTTTAGAATTTCTGGATGAAATTTATATGCTTATATTAGATAAGAAAGAGGTTCCAACTCTATTAGAAAGCAAATTACAGACAAAGATTATGGTCAGAAAGATATTGAATAGATCCCAAATAGCAGGATAAAGTTCAGATGACACATTTAACGAAATTTGAAGAAACATTACTTGCTGTTGTTATGGTATGCAAAAACAATTCAATCCTTTACGCTTTAATTGGTGGTTTGGCAGGGATTGCTCATAAATTATCGCGGACTACTCAGGATATAGATATTACACTCTTAGTAGATATTAAAGATATTCGTAAAATAGGTGAAATTCTTTTAGCAAAATTTATACCCTTAAAAGAAAATCCCTTAGACTTCTTTGAGAAATACTTTGTTTTGCCAGTGTATTATAAACCGACAAAAATACGGATTGATTTTTCTGCTGGCCTGAGTGGTTTTGATAAAATGGTTATCAAAAGAAGTAAAAGTATTAAATTCGGAAATGTGCAAGTTTCTGTATGTTCAATAGAAGACCTTATAATTTATAAAATTATTGCTTCTAGATTGCAAGATATGGCAGATGTTGAAGAACTTTTCAGAATACATTATAAGACAATAGACCGCAAATATCTTAGAAATGTAGCAAAAGCATTTATTGATTTGGAGAGAAATGATATTATCCAAAAATTGGAGAGATTTTTTACACAATTTCACAGGGCAAGTCCTGAGTTGCAGGATAGATTTAAATAATGAAACATACATGCCTTGATATATTGCCTGTCTTGGCTCTTGACAGATCGGGATACCCCATTAAATAGGAAAAGATTTAATCCCAGTGAAATGATAAAAAGATTTCACGGGACAGGCAGGGCAGGCAAAGAAGTATGAAAATATCTTATTTGATGAATGTGAACAGCAACAGGATAAACCTGTTGCTACCCCCATAGTGGGTAGATTTGGGTTTATCCCAAACCGCAATAAAAAGTGATTTACATATGAAACATACATGTCCCGAAAACAAATCGGGACTCAAAGGAGAATGAATATAATAATAAGATGTTTATGTTAATGAAAGAATTTATTTTTTATCTGCGTTTATCTGCTTTATCAGTGTAATCTGCGTGCTATTTTCAGATGAAAACATATATCCCTACAAAAAAAATTTCAGAAGCATTTTTAACTATTGGCATTGCTTCAGCAATAATATTTTTGGTAAATTTTCTTTTAATTAAACAAAATATTCTCCAGAAGAAGACAAGATTTGAAGTAGGACAAATATCTGATGAGACAATTGTTGCGCCATTTAATTTTTATATTTATCAAGATAAAAAAATACTTGAAGATAAGCAAAAACGAGCTGAACAAAAAGTTCTACCAAGATATATTATTTCAAGTGATGCAACATTTAAAACTCAAGAGAATATTAATAAATTTTTTAAAGAGTTTGAAAATATACACTCTCAGAGACTTTCCGATTCTGAAAAGGTTAATCAATTATTAAAAAAAGGTTTTAAAATCTCTTTACCAAGCTACAAAATTCTAAAATCAGAGAAAAATCATGAATTGCTCTATAATAAACTTCTATCAGGTATTGGAACAATTTTAGAAAAAGGTATAATCAGCGATAAGCCTTTGAAAGATAGGATAATAATTATTGATTCAGATAAAGAGAAAGAATTTTCAGTAAAAAATTTTCTTACAAAAAATAGTGCTAAAAGATACTTTCTAGATCAGAATGATGAGATCCTGAAAAATGATGAATGGGAAATTTTAGTTATTGAATTATTAGATATATTTCTGAATGAGAATGTTATATACGATGAAGAAAGTACTCAAAAAGTAATTATACAAGCACGTTCATCTGTTCCTACTATTACTGGAGAAGTTCTCAAGAATGAATTAATAGTTCAGAACCATCAAAAAATTACCGAAGATATTTATAGGAAGTTGCATGCGTTAGAACAAGCTTATCCCGAACCATCGGGAGAGGAAAAGCAGGAAGTTGTTCAAACAATATTTTCTCTAATTTCTCAATTTATATACTATTTTTTTATACTTTCATTGTTTGTCATCTTTTTCTACTTTCTCCATCCAAAGATATTAGCCACTTTTTCCTTATTTAGAATTTCTATTATATTTACAATTATATCAGCAATAATAATAATTATTATTCAATATTTTAGTAGTTTATCTTTATATTTAATTCCTTTTGGTTTGCCAATTATTCTACTCGCTTTTTTGATAGATATTCCAGCAGCAGTAATATTTGGATTGGTTAATTTTCTAATTTTGATTGGATTGACCAACTGGGATTTTTCAACAGCATTTATCATATCATTTTCAGGTTTAGCTGCAGTGCTTGCTTTGGCTAACCCAAGAAGTAGAAGCGACTTCTATAACGCCACATTTTACATGATACTCTTTTTTGCAATTTTAACTCTTATTTTTGGTTTCATTCAATCAGAAAAGTTTTTTACTATGCTGAGAAATTTTGGTTGGGGAATTGGGGGTTCTTTTATTTCATTGATAGGCAGCATGGTTTTATTAGCACCAATTGAGCAAAGATTGCCTGTAATTACAAATATTCATCTTCTTGAATTAGGTGATTTTAGCAGACCACTTTTGAAAACCTTATCTGAGGTTGCATCAGGCACATATCATCACAGTATAATTGTAGGAAATCTTGCTGAAACTGGTGCAAAATCTATCGGTGCAAATCCATTTATCGCAAGAGTTGGAAGTTATTATCACGATATTGGTAAAACCAAAAATCCAGATTACTTTATTGAGAATATAAAAGAAGATCATAATGCTCATGATAATCTAACCTCAGTTCAAAGTGCACAAATTGTGAAAAGACATGTTGAAGATGGTGTAAAATTAGCTAAAGAAAATCATATACCTAAAGGAATTATTGACATTATTCAGCAACATCATGGTACATCACAAATTAGTTATTTTTACCAGCAAGCAAAGAATAATGGAGAAGAGCCAAACAAGGAAGATTTTTATTATGATGGTCCAAAACCGCAAACAAAGGAATCTGCAATTGTTATGATTGCTGATATTATTGAATCAACAACAAAATCTATAGATAATCCAACTTATGAAGAAATTAAGAATACTGTTAATAAGACTATAAATAGATTAGTAGATACTGACCAATTATCTGATAGTGGAATTTCATTAAAGGAATTGAAAATTCTAAAAGAAAGTATAATGCCAATTTTACTTGGTATATATCAAAAGAGAGTTGCATATCCAGAATAAGTATGATTTTACCACCGAAAACACCGAGAAACACCGATTAATTTATTCTTGGGTATCCCCTTAGTTCAGCAAAGTAATAATAAATGATGCAAATACCATTATCGCCAGTTGCTTGTCATTCCCACGGAAGTGGGAATCCATTACTTACAACCTGTCTTTTACTGTGTCTTCCCGCCATATGGATTCCCGATTCCCGATGTATATCGGGAGGAATGACAGCTGTGGATGTTTGGAATGACTGTGTGGATGAGGCTCTGAGTTACATAAAATTTATCCCCCTTCGGGGGATTTATCTTGCTGATTAAAGGGTATAGCCATTATTTATTATTGGGAATCTGTCAACCCGTGAAATAGATGAAAAGCATAAAAAGTTTTGGACTCTTCAGTATTTTTAGTGGAAATAAAAAGTTGTAGGGGTATGGGGTAATAAGGAGAGAGAAAAATAAGTGAAATGTCATACAGCCCATATTTCCATATTTCCATATTTCCCTATTTCCTTATATCCATATATCCCTATTTCCTTATATCCCTCACTCCCTTTGTTCAATATAATTTCCACTATTTTTGCCGAATAACCTAATTTTGTAACACTCCGGTATATCGGAGTCCTTGATTGCGTTTTTACTTATGGACAAGAGTAATCAACAAATTATTAGTTTAGAAAAGAACAATCTGGATTTACAAAGGCTAAGAAATGTTATTAATCTGATATTTCAAAATGAGAATATTAATTCAGATAAACAATTGAATATTATAATAACTAATAATAAATATTTAAAAGAATTGAATTTGCAATTTAAAAACCTTGACAGACCCACAGATGTTCTTTCTTTTTCATTTGATAATAATTTTTTACCAGAGAAAATCTCGATTTTAGGTGATGTTTATATCTCTCTTGAAAGAGCAAAAGAACAGGCTATTCAGTATAAGGTTTCATTACAAAATGAGATTGAAAGACTTATGATACATGGAATATTACATCTTATTGGATATACTCACAATGATAAAGATAAGGATAAAGAGATGACCAAGAAGACAGGATATTATCTTAATCAAATTGATAAAATGGAGTTATAAATGCTGTTAAGAAATTTATCGGCGAATCTCGGTGTCCTCTGTGGTAAAAAACAATGATAGAAATTTATCGGTGTATCTCGGTGTTCTCGGTGGTTAATAATACTCAGTGTATTTCGCTGTTCTCGGCCTGCCTGGCATAGCCTCCACCCTCCGTCCCGATTCTTATCGGGACTGCGGAGGACGGGTTGGCGAAGACAGGTGGTTAAATAATAATCAGTATTTTCGGTGGTTAAATGATATTAAATATTATACTTCTTATCTTTCTATTGATACTTTCTGCATTTTTCTCATCTTCAGAAACTGCTCTATTTTCCCTTTCCAGAATGTATCGTAAGAAGCTGGAAAACTCACCAAACCTGAGAAAAAGATATATTACAAAGTTGCTTAAACATCCTCAGCAATTACTAATAACAATTCTTCTGGGTAATACAGTTGTTAATGTAGCTTTTGCATCTTTATCTGTAATCCTGGCACTTGACATTAGTAAAAATTTTCATTTAATTTCGGAATCAATTGTAATATTAATTGAAATTGTAATTGTTACAGTCATTATTCTCATATTCGGGGAAATTATTCCAAAAGTTTATGCAATTCAATATGCTGAAAAATATTCTTCTCTGATCGCATTTCCAATAGGTTTTTTCAGGATTATACTATTTCCAATCATTAAAGTTTTAGAATGGATAGTGTATATCTTTACTCCTGGGAAGAAATCCAATCTTGTTGAAGCAGAATTGAAAGTTACAACTGAAGATATAAAAAATATTGTCTATGATTCATCACCCGATGTTGTTGAAATTCAGAAAGATGAAAGAGAGATGCTCAATAGCGCTTTTGAATTCTCAGATACAAGAGTAAAAGAAGTAATGACTCCACGAGTTGATATCACAGCAATTGACATTGAAGATGGGATTGAAAAATTGATAAATACAATAAAAGAATCAGGTTTTTCAAGAATCCCAATATTTAGGGGAAATGTTGATAATATAATTGGAATGGTATATAGTAAAGATATCATCCTTAATCGTGAAGGTAAAAAGGGTATTAAGAATTTAATGCGGAGTTGTAATTTTATTCCTGAAAATATGAAGATTAGCTATCTGCTAAGCTATTTTCAAAAAAACAGAATACACCTTGCTATTGTTGTTGATGAATATGGGGGCACCTCGGGTATTGTTACATTAGAAGATGTTCTTGAAGAGATTGTTGGTGAAATACTTGATGAGACAGATGTTAAAAAGATTGAAATAAAAAAAATAAGCAAAGATGAATATATGTTAGATGGTTCAACTGATATTGATGAGCTGAATAAAAGGTTTGGATTAGAAATTGATGATTCTTTTGATAGTTTCTCTGGATTTCTTTATCACCTTTTTGGTAAAATTCCTGACCAAAAGGAAACTATAATTTTCAAAGAAAAATTCAAATTCTCTATAGAAAAGTTAGATGGTCAACGGATCAGTTCTGTTAAAATGATAATTTCCGAAGGATCTGCCTAAGGTATGATTGGAAAATAATCTTGAAACATAAGTTTTTAATCCCAAAAAGCTGGAACCACCTCTGGTTGATCCTATCGTTTTTATTTCTTTCTCAGAATTGCAATTCAGAGGTTATTGAAAAGCTACATGTAACAATAAGCTATCTCTCTTTGCCAACTGCTACCGCTGAGATAAAATTAGAAAAAAGAGATTCCTTGCAAATCATTTCTGCTACTGCTGCATCTAAAGGCATTGTTACAGCCATTTATAAAGTTGATAATAAATACATTTCTACTTGTGATTTAAATTTTATACCGATAAATTATGAAAAAGAAATTTTACAGAAAAATTTTCAAGAAAAAAAAATTGTCCAATATAATCATGATAAATCTATTGCTAAAACGATTGATTTTATTAATAATACTAAAATAAGTTATCCAGTAGAAAGCCCTACATATGACATATTCTCTTTACTTTTTGCAGTTAGAGATATGCTTCCTTTTGAGTATAACTCATTTTATTGTTTAGCTAATTACGATGTATGGAATGTAGATATAAAAGTCATTGGGAATGAAGTTTTGGAATTCAAATCTGGAAAATTTGAATGTATAAAATATTTAGCGAAGTTTAAAAAGGTTTTAGATAATAATATTATTTCCAGGACAGATATGTTAACCAACAACCTTTTTAATGAAAAGAACAATTTGATCTTCTGGTATTCTAATGATGAAAATCATATTCCAATAAAAGCGAAATATGTTATGTTTCCATTTTCCTTGTATTGGAATTTGGATGAATATTGGCATAAATAGTTTTAGTAAAGTATATAAACAGACCTTTAAGGTTATAAATACCCTGAAGGTCTTTTTTTTATTATATAAAGGTAATATTATCAATCCATTATATTCCAAAAACTTGTAAGGAGCCGTCAGGGACCATTCCCTGACGGTAGCAGAACAAGACCTTCTAGTGTAAAGTCAAGCATGTTCTCGTTCCAAATCCCCCCAGTGAAATATTCAGCAAGCTGAATTCCACGGGGTAAACCTGATTGGGAAAGCAATAACAAGCCAAACCCTGTTTGGGGGATATGTCATTTGATGCTTGACTTGATAATAGGCATTAATCCCGATATAATAAGTAGAAGGTCTTTTTGTATTATCTTGCAAAACTTGACATACATAGTATTGGTAAAGTTTTTAAATTAATATGAAAATTGTAAGGAGCCGTCAGGGACCATTCCCTGACGGTAGCAGAATTTTCTTTTATTATGAAAATTAAATTCAGGATTCTTCTTATTATATGGATCGTTGTTATGCTGACTGTGTCTTCTATTCCAGATTTGAGAATAATTCCACAATGGCATCTTACATGGAAGGATAAAATATCTCATTTTGTTGAATATGCGATTTTCGCTTTGTTATTCTTACTTATGCTCAAACAAGAAAATAGAATTACAAATCACAAAAAGACCTTTCTTACCGTTTTGTTTTTTGGCTTATTGTTGGCAATTATAGATGAATTGCATCAGCTTTTCATACCTGGGAGATCAACTGATGTTCTTGATATTGTAGCCGATTCTTTTGGGATAGTTATAGTGTCAATTATTTTTAATTTGATAAATAATCATAGATTAAGATTGGTGAGGGTGAGGAAAAAATGAATTATCAAGCCCCAAGAGGCACTTTTGATATCTTACCAGATGAAATTCATAAATGGTATTATCTTGAAGAGATTATTCGCAAGAATGCAATACTTTTCAATTACAAAGAGATAAGATTTCCCATTTTTGAGCGATTGGAACTTTTTCAGCGAGGAGTTGGCGAAAGCACAGATATAGTTGAAAAAGAGATGTATATTTTCAAAGATAAGAAGGGACGCACTTTTGCTCTTCGTCCCGAAGGAACTGCTTCTATTGCACGAGCATATATTGAACATAATATTACCTCCTCGCAAAAGAACCCTTTGCGATTGTTCTATTTGGGACCAATGTTTCGCTATTCAAGACCACAAAAAGGGCGTTATAGGCAGTTTTATCAATTCGGTTTGGAATATATTGGAAACCCACAACCAATAGCAGATGCTGAGATTATTGCACTTGGAATGAAAATCTATCAAGATGCAAAAGTTCCTGAGATTAAATTAGAAATTAATAGTGTTGGATGTCCAATTTGCAGGAAAGAATATAATACAACTCTTAAAAATTTCTTATTGTTGAATAAGGAGAAATATTGCTCCGATTGTCAACGAAGAATGGAGGTTAATCCTTTGAGAGTGTTTGATTGCAAAAATGAGACTTGCCAAAATTTATTAAAGAATGCTCCGAGAATGATTGATAATCTTTGTTCTGCTTGTGATAATCATTTTAAAGAAGTTCTTGATTTACTAAAAAAAATGAATGTAGATTATAATGTGAATCCAAATATAGTAAGAGGTCTTGATTATTATACTCGCACTGCTTTTGAATATAAAATTAACTATCTTGGAGCTCAGGATGAAATAGGTGGTGGGGGACGGTATGATAACTTAATTGAATATCTTGGTGGTAAGCCAACGCCTGCTGTAGGACTGTCTGGCGGGTTGGAAAGAGTTCTTCTTTCACTTGATAAATCAAAAGTTCATATTCCAAAAGAAGATAGTCTGGATGTCTTTATTATTCCCTTAGACTCTGAATTTCTTACACAATCAATCCATTTACAGCAAGAACTTCATCAGAAAAATATATCTGTTATTATTGCAGATACTCAAACCTCATTAAAAAATAATCTGAAATATTGTGATAAAAATAAGGTTAAATTTGCCATTATTATTGGAGAAGATGAAATGAAGTCAGGAGAGTTTGTTGTAAAGGATATAAGAGAAAAATCACAGAAAAAAATCATTATAAGTGAAATTTGTGGTTATATTTTTTCTAATTTGAAATTAATGTAAATTATTACTACTACATTTATAATTTAAATTAACTCAAGTTTCGCAGGTGGCATACGGGATAGAGTTCTTTCCTGCCTGTCGGCAGACAGGGTTACTCTGAAATAGTGAGCAGAAGAACGCCCCGATTTAATCGGGGCTGATTTAAGTTGATTATTTAATCTTTATTTTAGAAAATGGGATATTTGTCTTATTAGTGTTTATCTGCTTTATCTATGTTTATTTGAGGTGGATTAAAATTGTAACACGCTTCTCTGAAGCGTCTGTCAGGAGGAGTTCTACTCCATATCATGCCTAAGGCAGATCCTTCGGATTATGAACCAGAGATTCATAATACAGGCGGAACAGAGTTCCGTGTTACAGAGGGAATAGAGTTCCCAAGTGCGAAACTTGAGTAAATTAATAAAATCGTTATATAAAGAAGGCAATATGTTTGATTTATTGGAAGATACAACGAGAACTGATTATGCTGCAGAATTGGATGTAAATGATGCTGGCAGAGAAGTAACACTTATGGGCTGGGTGCATCGCCGCCGTGATATGGGAAATCTGATTTTTATCGACCTGCGTGATGTTTCTGGGATCATACAGATTGTATTTAATCCTGAAAATGGCACACAACTCCACTCAAAAGCACATAAATTGCGTAATGAATTTGTTATTGCAGTAAAAGGAAAAGTTTCAGCAAGACCCAAGGATATGATTAATCCTGATTTAAAAACAGGAGAGATTGAGATTACTGCATTTGAATTAAAAATTTTGAATGATTCACAACCATTGCCAGTGCAAATCAATGAAAACATACTTGCTGAGGAAGACCTAAGGTTGAAATATCGTTATCTTGATCTGAGAAGACCGCAATTAAAAGAAAAGATTATTCTTCGACATAAAATTATTCTTGCAATAAGAATTTTTTTAGCAAACCATAATTTCTATGAAATAGAAACTCCACTTTTAATGCGAAGTACTCCAGAAGGTGCTCGTGATTATCTCGTTCCGAGTAGAATTTATCAGGGGAAATTTTTTGCACTTCCGCAATCCCCGCAGATGTATAAGCAAATTTTAATGATTAGTGGTTTTGACCGATATTTTCAGATTGCACATTGTTTCCGTGATGAAGATTTGCGAGCAGACCGTCAGCCTGAATTTACACAATTAGACCTTGAAATGAGTTTTGCAACTCAAGAAGATATTTTTGAAATTACAGAGCAAATGTTTAAGGTAGTTTTTAAGGAGATATTGGACATTAATCTTTCCACACCTTTCCCAAGAATGAAATATCAAGAGAGCATGTTGAAATATGGAACAGATAAACCAGATTTACGATTCGGTCTGGAAATTCAGGATCTGTCTGAAATCCTACGAGATTCAAATTTTAAGATATTTTCCTCTGAAATAAAGTCGGGTGGATTTGTAAGAGCAATTAATGCAAAGAGTTGTGGTAATTTTTCACGCAAAGAGATTAATAAGATAGAATCAATAGCTAAACATTTGGGAGGTAAAGGTGTAGCCACTATGCGATTCTATGAAGGAAGACTTCAATCAAATATTGAAAAGTTTTTTTCTGAAGAGACAAAAAAGAATATCTGCGAAAAGATGAAAGTTGAAGAGGAAGATTTGCTGCTCTTTGTGGCTGACAAAGAAAAGATGGTTTGTAAAGTTTTGGGAGAACTTAGAAATTATATGGCTAATAAACTTAGCCTGATTGATAAATCAAAATTTAATTTCTTATGGGTTACTGATTTCCCATTATTTGAATGGAATGAGGATGAGAATTGTTGGGAAACTGCGCATCATATGTTTACAATGCCTAAAGAAGAGGATATAAAGTATCTGGATGAGCCAGAAAATTATGGGAAAATCATTGGTCAACTTTATGACCTTGTATGTAATGGTGTGGAGCTTTCATCAGGAAGTATAAGATGCCATCGCATAGATATTCAAAAAAAGATTTTTAAAGTGATTGGCATTGAAGGTGAAGAGTTGGAAAAACGATTCGGATTTTTCCTGAAAGCATTTCAATATGGAACTCCTCCTCATGGTGGTATCGCACCAGGTATTGACAGAATAGTAATGCTTATGACAGGAGCAGAATCTATTCGCGATGTGATTGCATTTCCAAAATCGTTAAAAGCTGTTGATTTGATGAGTGAATCCCCTTCTGAAGTGGACGAGAAGCAGTTAAAGGACTTGGGAATTAAAATAATGAAAAAAGGTAGTATAGATGAAAGAACCAAAGGTTGATATAAAAAATATCCGAAGAAATTTAATGAAAATCCTGGCTGATAAATTATCAGAAGTTAATGATTTTACTGAGTTCATTTTGGCAAGAAAAAAACCCTAAAAATATTATTAAATTTGAAGGAATCTGGAAAGGTATCGGTTTTGGGTGGCTATTTAACTTTGCGTCCCGATATTTATCGGGATAAACTTTCGCAAAGGTCTAACTATGACCAGATCACCTCAATTCCTAACAATTATATCTTTATTAATCATAATCCCACTCGGCTTTGCTACGAAATTTTACAATGGTATTTATGCGAATTGGGTAAATAATTCTTTATGTGGTGTATTCTATGAGATTTTCTGGTGTCTTGTAATCTTTTTTATATTTACTAAACTTTCACCTTTAAATATTGCAACAATAGTTTTTATCATCACATCATTATTAGAGTTTACTCAATTATGGAAATCACCGTTTTTAGAGATAATTCGCAAAAATTTTATAGGTAGAACACTTATTGGCTCGTCCTTTATCTGGAGTGATTTTTTTTATTATTTGATTGGTTGTATAATAGCTTATCTTTGGATGAGTTCCGTTCTGAAGAAAACTAACTATCATAGCGTTTCAATAAAATATTGACAAATAATCATACTATAAAATCTTAAATAACAAATTACAAATAACAAATTACAAATAAATTACAATCACCAAAAAATCAAACTCTAAACGTTTTAAGCATTTTATTTTTTTTTACGAATTTCTTTGTTTGATTTTTTTACATTGAAATTTGATATTTATTTGTTATTTGGTGCTTGGCATTTGGAATTTTTATATAAGATTATGTATATGTTTTAATGAAACGCTATACTAGCATAGGCTTCCAAGCTTGTGCGATATTTATTTAATGATCTGTAAGGTCGTTTTACTTATCAGGTATTGCAGCTATTCCAGGCAATTCTTTACCAGCTAAAAATTCTAAAGATGCTCCACCTCCAGTTGAAATATGAGTGATTTTATCCGATAAACCAAATTGTTCAATTGCTGATGCAGAATCACCACCACCAACTATAGTTATACCAGGGCACTCTGCCATTGCTTTAGCAATTCCTCTTGTCCCAGCAGAAAAATTCTCCATCTCAAAAACTCCCATAGGACCGTTCCAGACCACTGTATTTGATTGCAAAATTATTTTTCTAAAGATTTCAACAGTTCTTTCCCCGATATCCAAACCGAGCCAATCCTTTGAAATTTCTGATACTAAGACTGTTTTAAATTTAGTATCATTTTTAAATTCTTTTCCTATAACAGCGTCCACAGGAAGTACAAATTGAACATCTTTTGTTTTTGCTTGATTTAGTAATTCCTTTGCAAGTTCCAGTTTGCCAATCTCAATTAAAGATTTTCCAACTGAAAAACCTTCTGCTTTAAGGAATGTAAACATCATAGCACCTCCAATAAGAATATTATCAGCTTTATCAAGAAGATTGTTAATCAATTCAATCTTACCTGATACTTTAACTCCACCAAGCACTGCTGTAAAAGGTCGTTCAGGATTTGATAGCAACTCTCCTAAGTATCTAATCTCCTTTTCTATTAAAAAACCAACTGCAGAAGGCAAATAGTTTGCTATACCTACATTAGAAGCATGAGCTCTATGAGCTGTTCCAAATGCATCATTAATATATACTTCACCGAGGTTTGCTAATTGTTTGGCAAATTCTGGATCGTTCTTTTTTTCTTCAGGATGAAAACGAGTATTTTCCAATAAGATAACATCTCCCGAGTTCATTTTTTCAATTTCATTTTTAATATCATTACCAATACAATCTTTCATCATCTTTACCTTCTTTTGAAGCAATTCAGTAAGTCTTATTGCCACAGGTTTAAGGCTCATTTCTGGTATAATTTTTCCTTTTGGTCTTCCAAGATGTGATAGAAGAATAATAGCAGCATTATTTTCTAATAAATATTTTATTGTTGGCAGAGCTGAGATAATTCTTTTATCATCTGTTATTTCTGATTTGTCATTTAAAGGTACATTAAAATCAACCCTAACTAAAACTTTTTTATTGATTACCTCGATGTCCTTAAGTCCTACTTTTTTCATTTCAAATTCTCCTATGAATTATTTATTTTGTGAGATCTGCAAAATAAGGAAAATTCATCTACCTTGTCATTCCCACTTCTCTGCTTGTCATTCCCACGAAAGTGGGAATCCATTCCTTACAACCTGTCTTTTACTACGTCTTCCCTCTATATGGATTCCCGATCGGGGTCGGGAATGACATCTGTGAGCGTTTGGAATGATATGAGAATGCATTTTTGCAGAACTCATATATAATTAAACTAAATCC
>JAGMCF010000033.1 GCA_023129415.1 Candidatus Cloacimonadota bacterium | reverse complement strand
GTCTTTGCTCTTTTCTCTTGTATCTTTAATATTAGATAAAACTTTCAATTAAAATTTAGTTATTAAGGAGCTTGATAATTTCTTCTTTTAATTTAGGTATATGCCGTATGAGGATTCCCCAAATAACATTATCTGAAACTGAATTATAACCATGAATAATTCTATTTCGATTGTCAACTATCTTTCGAGCATTTGTGATTTTGATAGAATCATCTTTGTTCAATATTCTATAAACAGCTTCACCAATAATTTCAAGATTTCTTTCAACAGCTCTTTTAGTTCTGATATCATTTACAAATAATTCATATTTTTTCCCACCATCTTTAAAATAACTTTCAATTTCCTCAATTGATGTTTTTATGTCAAACAACCAGGTTTTAATTTCTTTATTCATATACTAATTTTTTTGATGAATCAATAGCCTCTTTTAAAAATGGATTCTTGATTGATTTTTCTTCAAGCAAATCAATATTTCTTTTAAGCAGATCTTCTAAGGAAAACTTAAAATCAAAATAATTATCTGCATATTCTATTAATGTGACATCCTTAAATATTACAATAAAATCAATATCGCTGTCTTTATTAAACCGTTCCGTATTATATGAGCCGAATATATATAATTTTGCAACTTTATATTTACTGCAAAGTTTTTTAATGTTATCAATATTTCTTTCAATTATATTCATAAATATGTTATCCTAAAAGGGTAGCAACCTCATTTCTTGCCCTTATTTGTAGATTATACATCGGAAATTTTATTCAAAATTTTCAAATCACTAAAGAGCCTTGTCATCAACCTGTTGGCTGATCTCATGTTTCAAACAACGATTGTTCCAAATACAGGAAGATTCTTCTTCATCCAGATGAATCGGGAAAATGATATACTCAGAAAAAAGATTTTCAATCCACGACAGAATATTAACCCTTCACCTTGAACCGTTCACCCTGAATCATTTACCGATTTTGAAGCTTCACGATTTAAAATTTTCTATATTAGCAATGATTGCATCTAATAATTTACTTAATTTTGGAATCTCATTCTTGCATACATCAAACACAATTTCAGGATTGAGATCAAAATAATGATGGGATATGATATCCCTCATAGCCATTGCTTTCTTCCATTCAAATTCGGGATATTTTATCAAGATCTCATAATTAGTGATCTTATCCAAGTTTTTTATACTTTCACCAATCGCTATAAGCTGCATCGAAACTGCATCCAACTTTTCTAATCCAGAACATTCTTCATGAAATCAGAATAAGTAATTATAGGATCCACTCTTGAAATTATCAGATCACAGGAGCTCTTAATTTGATGAAGAATTTCATTTACTAATTATGTATCAAAATCAGACATATAATCCTTCTTGAGATATCTTTTTTCTTAGGAATTGATTCATCAACGGTCGCAACAGGACAATATCAACATTACAGTCTGTTAGATCTTCCAAATCTTGTTTTATGCCAATCAAATCAAACATTTTCGAGGTTCTTAACGTTACAAAAACATCAATATCACTTAGATCAGATGCTTCATTTCTTGCATAAGATCCAAATAGACCGAGAGCTACGATATTATCTTTGTACTTAGAATTCTCTTTATAGCTTCGTAATATTTGAAGTATTTCTTTTTTATTCATAATAATAAATCATAAGTATAACAGTTTCAGAATGAAAATTTCATTTTTCTCATCAGCCAGCTGGCTGATCTCATTTTTCAAAAACGATTGATTAAATAATGGGAGATTCTTCTTCATCCAGATGAATCGGGAGAATAACATTTCCCTGGAAAATGTATTCAAGAGTAATTGTATTTTCATTTACTCTGCATACTGTTCCTTATTCACTGTTAATTATCTTTCTCATTTCTTTTCAAGAACTTGATATCTTCTTTATCTTTTTCTCTATTAAGGGCTTCTTTGTTTTTGATCAAATGCTCAATATCGATGAAATAAACTTCTATAACTCTTCTTACACTATCTATTTTAACGGTTTCTCTTTTTTGCCATGCTTCTGCAAAATTCACTGCTTCGATCTTGCTTATCAGATCAATACGATTGGGAATTATACCAAATTGGAAGATGATGTTCTTTTCCATCAATTTTCTTTTATTCTGAATGCCGGGTATGTCATTATTCCAGAATTCAATAAGTGCATCGTATAATTTTTCCACATTCTTTTCAGTTTGGTTATAAAAAAAATCAATATCACCTGTTAGTCTAACATGTCCATAATAAATTACAGCTTGATCACCAATGATTAAATATTCGACCTGATGTTTGTATAACAATGTCATCATATCAAGGACATTAGGAGAAAAATTATTTTTTCTTATTTCTTTCATGATATTCTCGTATATCAATCGAATTCTTCCCGTACACTCTTTCTCTAATTTTCTTCGCGGCATCAATTCTCTGCTGTGGTGTCATATTAATTTGCTGTTGAATATCCCATTTATCTGCTTCTTTAAAGCTGTGGGACTTATGGGCAATTCTTTTCATAATTGTTTATATATTTGTATGGTTTGAGAAATGTTCTTATTTCATTTTTTGAAATATGACTTTTTTTGAGTCAAATTATTTTAGGGCGCCTCATCTTTTTTCTTCTTGACCTACGAATCCCGATTCAATCCATTCTCCGTAGTCCAGCCTTCGTAGCCGCGGCTACTTCGGCGGAGTATGCTACTACGAAGGATGAATCGGGAGAAGTAGGTTTACTTTTTACTTTAATCTTCTTGTTCACCGTAGTCATAACAAAGGTGGATGGTCTTTAATCTTTTCAGCCAAAGGCTTCGGCAATAGGCTGATGAGCCTCAGGCTCAGATCCACCTATATTTGTGCTGTAAATCTTTTTTACTTTTCACTTTTTAATTTCCCTTTTCACGTTTCTCAATTTTTCCACATTTTTAATTTTTATTATGCGGAATGCAAAAACATTATTTTCTTTTCAAGTCCACTTTCACATTCTCTATTGGATTCCTAATGTCATTTTGCAAAAATCTTAATCACTTAAAATAGTTTTTATCGCTTTATGGATTATTGGAATATCATTATTTACAATATCCCATAAGATTTCAAGGTCTACTCCAAAATATTCATGAATTAGGAGGTTGCGTAAATCCTTAATATCTCTCCAATGAATCTCGGGGGCTTTATTTTTTATATTTTCAGATATATTGCTTACTGCTTCACCAACAATTTCTAATTCTCTTATTGTTGCAGAATAGGTTTTGCGGTCTTTTACAAATTCTTTATAGTTTATATCTTTAGTATATATTTTTATCGCTTCTATTGATGCGATGATATCTTCGAGGTATAGTCGGTCTTTATTATGCATATATTATTTCACTTTTTATTTCTTTTTTAACAGTTTGTTTTAAATTGGATTCAATACCCAAGTCAACTTCCCTTTTTAGATTCTTTTCTAAATACCTTTTGAGTTCCAAAAAATTATGAAGGTTTTTATACTCTTTAGCCATTTCTATCGCAATATCTATATCACTTTCATCTTTAATATTATTTTTGACAAAACTACCGAAAATCCCAATTTTTTCAACCCCATATTTTTCTTTTAGAAATTTTTTATTATTTTTTATGAAGTTAATTATATCATCTATATTCATATTTTCCTTTGAGATTTTTCATCGCTAAATATTTCTTTAATCTTTTCTCTTTTCCTCCAACGGAGGATCTGCCTTCGGCATGAAATCTTTGGTCTTTGGTCTTTAATCTTATTTACCTCGGCGTATCCGTCCCGACTAATCAGGAAGTAGACAGATTGCTTTTTCTTATTGACCGGCGAATTTTGTGCTTCATAATTATTCTAACAGAGTTCAGAGTTTAGTCGTCTGGATGAGGATAAATTACTAAAATTTTCATTTTTTTATCGTTCTGAAATTTTTGTCAGTAATTTCAAAATAAGTTGTTTCGTCTCAACAAACATCTTCACTGCTTGCCAGCGAAAATTAAGGTATCTATGAGCAAGTCGGTTCCTTTGTATGGCTAATTTAACCAATGAGGACTGTTCATCTTCAGAAAAAGTAAATTTCTTTGCGCATTCACCCAAAACCTGCGCATAATTCTCTGCTGAAATACCTTCTTGAGT
>JAGMCF010000032.1 GCA_023129415.1 Candidatus Cloacimonadota bacterium | reverse complement strand
ATATAAGGTTTTCTTACGTGATGAAGATGGAAGAATTAATACTCTCACTCCAGGTGATAAAGTTGCTTATGGATATCTGGATCATATCAACTGGTATAAACAAGCTGCTGTATTTAAGATAAACAGAATCGGTATTACAGAAGAAGAAATTATATACATTGATGGTGGCAATCAATGAAAAAAACATTAATATTTTTTATTCTCATATTCTTATCTGTAATTCTCCTTTCTCAATCTAAATATAAAAAAGAAGAGTTAATTACAATCACTCGAGATATCAGCATTCCTGAAGCAATCAAAACACTTGAAATCATGTCCCAACAGTTCGAGGGCAAAAAAATTATTAATATGAGTGTTGTTACCACACCTATTGGTATTCCAATTAAACAACTTTATTGGAGAGTAGCTCTGGATCTTATTGTAAGCTATAATAATCTTGTTCTTGAGGAACTCCCTGGAGCATATGTAATAAATGACTTTATTCTTGAAGAAGAGATAATACCTGAAGAAATTGAAATTATTACACCTGATACAAAACAGATCAGGATTAGTGCAATATTTTTTAAGGCTGATAAAACATTATTAAATAGTATTGGTATAGACTGGTCAACACTATTTCATGGTGAAGTGATGGCTTCTATGAACTTCAAAGGTGCAAGTAGAGTTTCAGATGATATTTTTGAGGTTACTGGAGCAACAAGTTTCGAGTCAGGTACTTTAACCATCGACATAAATACGCTTCTTAGAATAATTGAGGCAAACAGAAAGGGAACCATTATTGCTCGTCCAAATATAGTGGTCATTTCTGGAAAAAAGGGGTTTATTCAAGTTGGAGAAGATTTTTCCATTAAGACATTAGATGAGGCAGGAAATATTACAGAGAAGTTTTTCGAAGTTGGAATTATTTTGGAAGTTACTCCTACAATAATTACAAATGAGGATAAGGAAGCAATACATTTGGTTGCTAAAGTCGAAAAAAGTGCTGCTTCACCAGGGGAGATTACTACTATTATTCATAAGAGTACGTCAAACACAGAAGTAATTTTATTCGATGGTGAAGAAACTGTAATTGGTGGACTTTATGATACTGAAGTTACTCAAGAAAGATCAGGTATACCTATCTTAAAGGACCTACCATGGTGGGTATTAGGTATTCGTTACCTTACTGGATATAATAAATATGAAAAAATTGAAAGAGAAATGATAGTAATAATAAAAGCAGAAATTATTGAATCGTTTGAAAAAAGGATAGAGAAACTGACTTCTATACGAGAAAAAATTAAAAAAATGAGAGAATCTACTACACATATTGATACCTTGTTTAATGCCAAAAATAAGGAAAGAGATGACCTTAACGAAAAAGAAAATGAATAAAGAACTTGTAAAATATCTTATTTATGTTACAATTACAATTATTTCTTTATACTTAATAAGTTGCGGAAAGTTAACAGCTCCAAGTAAAGATGCTCCAACAGATTTGAAGGTTGAAAAAATAGAAGAAGGAAGAGTTAAATTAACCTGGATTTATCTTGATACTTCTGATGATACAATCGTTTTTGTAATAGCTAAAAAGGAAGGCGAAGGTAACTGGAATGAAAATTATGAAGTTGTTAGTGGCCAAACCCGCTTTCTTGAAGATGATATATTTACATGTGATAGTCTTGTATATGCATATAAGGTTAAAGCAAATAATCTATCGACAGGTGAATTTTCACAGTTCTCTAAAGTTGTTGCTTATCTATCTTCTCAAACTACTCCCACAGATTTAAGTATTACTCAAATTACTCAAGAACTGTTAAAAATAAGTTGGAAAGACCATTGTGTTGGAGAAGATGGTTATTATGTTGATAAAAAGTTAGATGCAGGAAACTGGATAAACAAATATAAAATACTCTCCCTAAATTCTGACTCGTTCCAAGACAATACTACTCTATTCGATACGGTTTACTTTCGTGTTTATGCCTTTGCTGGTATTTCAAAATCGGAAGCAGTTTCAAATTATACTTTCACAACCTTACCTGCACCATCTAATCTGACCTTGCAAAAACCTGATGATAATAAAATAAAAATTTCCTGGATTGACAATAGTGATGGAGAAGAAGGATTTTATATTGACAAAAAAATTGGGGGGTTAGATTGGGTTATTGAATATTCTACTGTTGACAGCAATGTTACAAATTGGATTGATGATATTACACAACCCTGTGGTACTTTTTATTATCGGGTTAGAGCTTTTTATAATGAATTCTATTCTGACTATAGTAATGAAGAACATACAAATATTAGATTAGAGCTAGTTGATTCACTAAATACTTTAGGGGATGCTAATGAAGTATTTGTATCAAACTCAGGATGGTACGCCTTTGTAGCAGATGGATATAATGGACTTGTTGTTATTGACTGTATAAATCCAACTTTACCCAATGAAATTACCACAATGGATCTTCCTGATCGTACACTTTCAGTTTTTGTTCAAGATAATTTAGCTTATGTAACAAATCATAATGGTGGTTTTAATTTAGTTGATATTAGTATTATTAATTCTCCAGAAGTAATAGGTAGTTGTGTTACTGAAGGTATGCCAAACGATGTATTTGTTTACGGAGATCATGCATATGTGGCAGATGGAGCTGCAGGTCTTTCAGTAATTATTACAGCTGGACCCCCACATTTTGAAACAAATATCTCAACAAATGGGGATGCAAGAAAAGTTTTTCTAAAAGAAAATTATGATTATGCATTTATAGCAAATGGTTTGAATGGTGGTATCACTATAATTGATATTTCTGATCCCTTAAACCCTATATCTGTTTCTAACTTACCCATTAATGGCTTGTCACAGGATGTTTATGTGCTTGGAAATTATGCATATTTAGCAAATGGTGAGAATGGATTAGAAATTATTGATATTTCTGATCCCACAAATCCGTTCACTGTTTCCAATTGCCCAACAGATGGTTTTGCATATAGCGTTTATGCTCAAGAACATTATGTATATCTGGTAGATAAATATAAGGGATTAATTGTAATATTTATAGAAGACCCTTTTAGCCCTTATATTTTGGGAACTCTTGAAATGCTAACAGAACCAGTTTCTATTTATATTTCAGGCAGTTATGCATTTCTTACAGATAATGAAGGATTAAAAATTATTCAAGTAGCACCATAATGAAATATATTAAATATATTAAAATGAAAAATAATTAAGTTCGGAGGAAACATGAAAAGAATAATTACTATCTTATTAGTTACATTACTAAGTGCTTCGCTCTCATTTGCTCAGACACATATTCCGGCTGGCGATGTCAGCGGAACTTGGACCTTTGCAGGTAGTCCGTATATTATCGATGGAGAAATAACAATTCCATCTGATAGTACTTTATCAGTTGAACCAGGAGTAATTGTTCAATTCTCTGACCACTTTAAGTTAATTGTATATGGCAGGTTAATTGCAGATGGCAATGCAGATAGTCTCATTACTTTTACTGCAGAGGATACCTTAACTGGCTGGTTTGGACTCAGATTCTTCAATACTAATACAAATGGACAAGATGCTTCACTCTTATCATATTGTATTTTAGAATACGGTAAAGCTACTGGAACTGCAAGCTCGGGTGGTGCCATATACCTTGAAAATTCTGATGAAGATTTTGAAGATGTTACTATTTGCAACAATGAAGCTTTAGGTTTTGGTGGTGGGATTTATATGATTAATTCCAATCCAAATCTAACTGATGTTAGTATTTATAATAATACTGCTGTTTATGATGGGGGCGGTATCTTCTGCTATTCATCTATTCCTACTTTAATTAGAATTACAATTAACCATAATACAACCGAATGGTATGGAGGTGGTATTGCTTGTTTTAATAATTCCGATCTTGATCTTGTAAATGTTACTATTTCAAAAAATATTGCAGATTATGGTGGGTGTGGTGTTGCTTGTTTGTATAATTCAGATGTAACTTTACTGAATAGTATTATCTGGGATAATGGTATTAATGAAATTTGTACTGTAGATAATGGTTCAATAAGTGCTACATATTCCGATATTAAGGATGGAACAGGACAAAGTTATTTTGGTGAAGGTTGTATAGATGCTGACCCTATTTTTGTTAATCCCGCTATTGGTGATTTTAATCTAACTGCATATTCTCCTTGTATCGATGCTGGTGACCCAGATCCCATTTATAATGACCCTGATGGAACCAGAAATGATATGGGTGCACATCATTTTCAACAAGCAGGTCTTTTAGGAACAGTTACATTTGCTCCAGGGGTAACTGGCAATGTTGAAGAAGTTGAAATA
>JAGMCF010000031.1 GCA_023129415.1 Candidatus Cloacimonadota bacterium | reverse complement strand
CAATATGACTCGTGGCGGACGAGCAACTCTGCGGCACTTCGTGCCTTGCCTCGCTCCGCTCGGTCACTTTACAGCGGATAAAAGGGAAATCAGAGATTTCCCCAAATCCCGACAAATCGGGACTTCTTTTATCCGCAAAACGTTATCTAAAATTACCCCAAATTAAAACATTACCATAACTATAAATAATTATAAAAACTGGCGTAATAGAAAAAAAGTGGTTGCTATTTTGATAATAATTCATTGATAATTTTTATTTTTCTGTGTTGTTTGATACCGGCATTGACTCTTAATTTTGTTTTCAAATTTGAGAATACACCTTCCAATGAATTTGTTGTATTTGGAATATTCAATTTTGGATAATCCTGACATACAAATAAATAAGGAATATTGGTTAAGAGACTCCGATAAGCACTTCGTAATCTTCTATGTGTATAATGCCATTTACCTGTTTCAATATCGTAGGTTTTTTCTTTCAAAAACGGTTCCCATTTCCAATACCATTGTTCAAGCATTGAAATAAAATTTTCCTTTTCTGTCTTTTTTAGAAGTAATGTTATCTTCCTCAGTTCTTTCCCTGCTTCCAATTTAGGATTCCTTGTAATGTATCTTGTTATAATTGCGACCTGGTGGAATTGGCACATTTGGATTGGAACATTTTCAACTGATGAAAATATTCCTCTTATCCCATCGCATACAATACCAAGTACATCCCATCCAGTTGATAAAAGATGTTCTATTCCCATTATATATTCAGCAAGTTTCTCGTGTTTGGTGAATTTCCAGAAAATATTCTTATTTCGATAATGATCTCTAAATACCATTACCCCAAAGTCTCTTCTAAAATAACAAGTATCCATTATTATTACTGTATCACCGGCATTAATGATCGGATTTATTAGATGGACTTCATCTAATCTTTTCTGTATTGTCCTTTCCGATAAACCATATTCCTTACCTAATGATTTATATGTTTGCTTCTCATGAGTGTATTTATACCATAAGGATTTAATTAAAACACAATTTAGCCGAAAAACAATCAAAAACTTAAAACCCCATTCTTATACGCAAAAAAAATCACATATAAATTGCCGGCATACAATTTTTTATCTAATTAACATAATTTACATTAGTATAAGGTTTTACTTATAAATTTTAACAACAAAATCATCAATTTTGACAAAATAATGTCAGATATTTTTAAAAAAGGTGGGTGTTTTTGAAAAAAATGCAAAAATAATTGATTAATTTTTAATATATTCCACAAACTTGGCACCTCTTTTGTCCCAGCTTAGCACCTTTAGGAGTTTTAGGAAAATATCTATAAATAGTCCTGCAGGGATATTTATGAATAATAAAGGAAAAAAGAAAATTGGTTGACTTTGATCCATTCCGCAAGCTTGGCACCTTTATGAGTTTTAAGAAAAAGCAAGATAATATAAGGAAGCTTATATTTATGAGACAAAACATAAATAAATTGGCACTTAAATAAATTTTAGACAAACTTTAGATAAACTTTAGACAAACATTGATGGTATTAACTTGGTACCAATTGAAAAATATATAAAATATTTTACATGTTTTAAATTGCGAAAATCGGGAAAATCTGTTATATAATATATAGAACTATTTCAAGGAGGATGTCATGGCAACATCAAAAATTAGCCCTGCATATTTAGACACAATGAGTTTAGACTCGGAGATTAAAAAGAAACGGATAGAAGAATGTAAAGAAATGTATCAATATTACAGTCGATGGATTGATGGTCTATCAGATATAGAGCACCAAATTGTGAGTGAATGGTTTAGAGGAAATCATAACCATAAAAGAATCGCAAAGAGTTACAACCTCAGGGTGAGAATTGTAAAAAATGTGTTTAAGGGTTTGAAAGATGCTATAATAAAGTCGCAGAGAAGGTATTTTATTATATCAAACCACAATGCGAGATGTGATGCAATCGGTAAACCTGAATGGAAGATAAAGATATAGGTGAGAGATGTGAAAACATCAGGTTTTAACTATTAGCTATGCCAGATGCAATAATTTGTATAAGGTTATGTTTTTAATAATATAATAAGTTCAATTTTTTCGGGTTATTTATTTTTTTCTTCCATTTTCACAAATTAAGCATATCTATAATTCAATTACACTTTTATTTGACAAACATTATAAATATTTACTTTTTCTGCTTGTGGATTTAATGAATAAGATAAAATGCAAAGAAATTTTTTATGATGCGGAAAGACGAGTTGCGCTTAATTATGCAACTTATCTTCTTGAATATGGAACAGACCTAAGATATATACAGGAACTTTTAGGACATAAAAGCAGTAAAACAACTGTGATTAATTCACATATTACTCACACAGCAAAGAATAAAATTGTGAGTCCATTGGACAATTTAAATATTGAGAATGAAAATATCGAAATTTAAGAAAATGGGAATATCTATATGCGAAATACACGCAATATTGCGTTAACCCTACCAAAAAAACGGGTGTTTATTCAAAACGTTAGGCACAAGCTATAAAAGAACTCCGGAAGAGCATGATACTACAGAAGAAAACATTAGAAAAACTTCGTGATTTGATAAATAAAGAAACTGAATATCGTTCAGGACCTAAACTGGTTGAGTTTTTTAATGATTTGGGATTTAATGATACTTATGGGCAAGGATTTCCTTCAAGATGGATATACACGGATGAGAAGCTCTCGAAAATAAATGGAACTCCCGAATTAGATAAGTGCATAAAAAAATTGTTTGCTCCAGTAAATTTTATAGGTCGATTTTCAGATTTAAACAGATTTATAGAAAATTACAATCAATATCTTGCTTTTGATAAATGGAAAGTTGTTAGGAATGAAGCTGAAATAACCTTTAAAAAAATCGAAAAAATTAAATTTGAAAACTACTCTTCTAATGGAGAAATTAAAGAAGATGAGTTTCTCAGTCGCGAGTTTAAAGAGATATCTATCGATTCGTTACAATTGGATGGTGTGATTACAGATTCTTTGAAAAAAAGATTTGAGGAGATCAAAAAATGTCTAAACGCAGAAGCTCCTTTATCAGTGATATTCTTATCAGGTAGCACCTTAGAAGGAATCCTTTTGGGTATCGCTTTAAAATATCCTAAAGAATTTAATCGGGCAAAGTCATCACCTAAGGATAAGGAAGGAAAGGTAAAACAATTTCATAATTGGACTTTAAGTAACTTTATTGATGTTGCCTATGAAGTAGGATTATTAAAAGAAGATGTTAAAAAATTTAGTCATGCTTTGAGAGACTTTAGAAATTACATTCACCCTTATGAACAAGTTAGTTCAGGTTTTAATCCTGATAAACATACGGCGATAATTTGTTGGCAAGTATTAAAAGCAGCAATATATCAGGTAACGAAAAATAAATTAAAGCCTGTGTCTAACAACAGCTAAAACTGCATTAAAACGCACCATACACCAAACGTTATCTAAAATTACTCAAAATTAAAACATTGGAATAACTATGAACAATTATAAACATTAAACCCAAACTAACTAATTAAGCAAGTATAAGCAATAGTCAATACCAACATATGCCGGATGCAATAAATGTATCCGGCTATTTTTTTGCCAAAACAACAACCAAAGGAGAAAATTATGCAAACAAAAAACAATAAAGATAACAATAATCAAAAGAAAATAATTGAACATCTTATTGAAGCTGGAAAGTTTTAATTACTATTATTATTCCTACAGCAGTTAATTGGCTACTCAAGATAATTTTAGGTAAAAGAAAATAGAATTTCTTTGTTAAAGTCCCGACTATTGCCTGGACTTTTTTTAGCTATTTACCAGACTACTAAACTTGAAAGATATAAAAATAATTAACGATTGCGTAGAAATTAAATAAAATTGACAGATGAAATAATGATTTTCTCTTTTCATCATATGTTATAAGATTTATTGGAAATTATACATCTCAGACCGATGAATTGATAGGTATGAAATAATAAATTAAAGATTATGACGTACTTATTGCTACAAAATTGATGGTATTGAGAAAATAAAATCAAGTAGATACTTTTGTGTGGACCGCCCAAAGTGTATTTTATAATAATTTGACAAAAACTATCTGTAAATTTTTTTATTGTTAATAATGATTTGAAAATTATAAGGTAAGACGATGATTAATATAAAATACATATTTCCAACATATTCCATTACTTCCTCCCTTGTCGATGAAATAACTTACTATATAATAAAAAGATATGTAATATACAAAAAACTTAAATTTATATTTTAATACTGCATAGTTCTGTCGAACAACTTTAAGACAATTCTATGCAAGATTGTTAGTTATAGTGAAATTAAGAAAAAATAATAAAAAATGTTAATCATATTAAATAATACTAAATGGTTCTGTAAAAAGTTTTATGAAAACATATGAAAAATATAAAATGGGATAAAATGGTTAAATCAAAAATTTCTAAGATAATTTACAGACCGTAAAAAATAAAAAGGAGACAATTATGAAGAAAAAATGTTATTTAATACTTCTTTTGCTTCTCATTCCCATATTGCTCTTTGCTGAATGGAGTTCTAATCCTGCACAAAATTTCGCTGTATGTGATCTGACAGGTTCACAAGCAATTCCCAAAATCGCAACAAGTTCAACTGGTGATACTTATATATCCTGGTTTTCTAATGAAACCGGAAATTATGATGTCCGTTTACAAAGATTTGATGTTCAAGGAAATGAACTCTGGGTTCACAATGGTATTCTCATTAGTGACCATCCATCTATGAGCTGGCTTACTGATTGGGATATGACTGTTGATAATGCTAATCATGCAATTCTGACATTTCAAGATATTAGAAATCTGGGTAATAACAATATTTATGCTTATCGCATTTCACCAGACGGAGATTTCGTGTGGGGTAATGATGGTTTGGATCTTACAAATAGCACTGCATTTGATGTTTCACCCAAAGTCACTGTAACTAATACAGGAAATGCGGTTTTTGCCTGGCAAGCTGATGAAGTAATTATCATGCAGAAGATATCACCGGAAGGTAATCTTCTCTGGGGAGATAATGGAATAACTCTAACTTGTGCTGATACATATTCCTGGCCTCAGCTTCTTCCTGCCGGTACAGATGATGTAATCATGAAATTTTTCGAAGATTCAGGATTGTTTCCCATGACGACCCGTCATGTATATGCTCAAAGATTTGATGCTAATTGTAATGTTGTTTGGAGTGAAGATACAATTATCTCGAATGCAGGAGGTATCTCAGCCTGGACACAGATATTTCCCTTCATAAGTGATGGTAACGACGGTTTCTTCATTGCTTGGCATGATGACCGTGATAATAATATGTTAGCCGATATCTTCATTCAGCATGTTGACTCTAATGGGAATACACTCTGGACAGCTAATGGTGTTGAAGTCTCCACAATGCCCAATAGAAATCACTTTTATCCACAACTTGTATATCCATTAAATAGAGGAGATGTATATGTTTTCTGGAATGAAATGGATTCGGACCAAAATCTTAGAGGAATTTACGGACAGAAAATGTCAGAAACTGGTGATAGATTATGGACTGGTTATGGCAAAGTTTTTATAGAAATTTGCTCTACTGATTACTATCCATTTGCTGCAAGAAGTTCTGATACAGATGCGGTTGTCTTTTATGATGAATACTTAGATGCTCTAAATAGTAATATAAAAGCTATGCGAATTGCTCCTGATGGTTCTTATGTCTGGACTGAACAGCATATTATGCTATCTTCAGTTTCATCTGAAAAATTGCATTTTGATGTAAATAATTTTGCAAATGATCAATGGATTGCTGTTTGGGAAGATCGTCGCAATGATAATGGAGATATTTATGCTCAAAATATTCAGATTACAGGTGAGTTGGGACCCGTAAGTGTAGGTGTTGACGACCCTGAATCTTATAATTCTGAATCTTTTGCTTTATTTGGAAATTATCCAAATCCTTTCAATCCCGATAAAATCGGGACAACAATTAGATACTTCTTACCCAGATATACAGAAGTAAAAATTCAAATTTACAATATAAAAGGTCAGTTGGTGAAGAATTGCAAAGTAGAAAATACTAAATCTGGCGTGAATAATATCATTTGGAATGGAGAAGATGATTCAGGAAAACCAGTTGCTAATGGTATTTATTTCTATTCTCTGAAAGTAGGTAATAAAGTTATAGATACCAAGAAATGTTTAATTATAAGATAGGATTTGTGTGTTGGCATTTGCCCATCTTTGAAGTTAGTCTCTCTCCGTATATATCCGATAGAGTCCCATCAGTCATTCACGTCTAGGTCGAGCCTAGACGGGAGGTGGGCATACTCTTTACTACAACCAATTCGTAATAAAATTTGAGGATGAAAAATGTTAAACTGTATTTATATACTTAAATAAGTAAGACATGGAATTATAAAATAAAAAATAAATGATTCTACAATGAAATTACAAAACAAAAACAATAGTATATTAGCATTAATAATTGTGCTGGTTTGTCTTGTGCTTATTCCATTAAAAGGGCATGCGGAAGATTGTGATATGATGGCAATGATTGCTAAAGAAGGGTATTATATTTCCTTGATGGATTCAAGTACAGGTAGCTTTAATGATCCTTATGATTATTTTGAATTTATGAAAGCACATTCAACACCAACGACTAATGACGATGGCTATGGAGTAGTATTTTATAAAAATGGGCTGAATACGATTTACTACGATATGGAGAATCCTTTAGACCCTGATAACCAGGCATTCTATTTATGGGGACCGTGGAATAATTGTTGGTATCAATGTCATGGCCCTGACAGTTCTGATAATTACTGGAATGATAGCAATCACCCTGCTGGTCCTGATTATAATTGGGTTGATATAAGTAGTTTAGTAGATACTGCTGTTATTTTCACTCACAATGATACTGCATCTGGACCTTTTGATATTGGTTTTGATTTTAACTTTTATGATAGTACATACAATGAATTTATCATCAGTCCAAATGGCTGGATTGGCCTTGGAGATGATTGGACAGATTATCATAATTACAGCATTCCGAGAGTTGATGCTCCAAGACCAGCAATTTTCGGCTTCTGGGATGACCTTCATCCTGCAGATACAACAGGTGGTGGCGGCAGTGTCTATTATTATTCCAATGGAATTGACAGCCTGATAGTATGGTTTGATAATGTAATTCATCATGTAGGGCAGTGGAATGGTACTTACGATTTTGAAATGATTCTCACAAGTGATAGTACGATAAAATTTCAATATCGTTATGTTGAGGGAGATATTAATTCTGCTACAATAGGTATTCAAAATGCTGAAGGG
>JAGMCF010000300.1 GCA_023129415.1 Candidatus Cloacimonadota bacterium | reverse complement strand
CAGCAGACATCAGATGGTGGTTTTATAATTACCGGATGCACTTCATCTTATGGGGCTGGTGATATGGATGTGTGGTTAATTAAAACAGACGAATACGGTAATGAGGAATGGAATCAGACTTTTGGCGGAATTGATTCCGACCAAGCATATACTGTTAAACAAACTACAGATGGTGGTTTTATTGTTGCCGGATATACTGACTCGTTTGGAGAAGGATATCATAATTGTTGGATTATTAAAACAGATGAAGAAGGAAATGAAGAATGGAATCGAACCTTTGGGAATTATGATAGCAGGTGTAATTATGTACAACAAACAATCGATGGTGGTTATATTCTTGCTGGAGCCACATGGTTGTTCGAAGCAAACAATTATTTTGATGTTTGGCTCATAAAGACTGATAAGAATGGAGATGAAGAATGGAGTCAAATATACGGTGGTGCATATTGGGATGAGGCATGTTCAGCTCAGCAGACTAGTGATGGTGGTTTTATTATGGGAGGGTATACATGGTCTTATGGTTGTAGTGGTGATTTCTGGTTGATAAAAACAGATGGAGAGGGAAATATTGAATGGAATCAAACATACGGAGGTGGCAATATTGATATTTGTTCTTCAGTAAGTCAAACTAATGATGATGGTTATATTTTAACTGGATATACTTATTCGTATGGTGCAGGTGATATGGATTTTTGGTTAATTAAAACAGATGAGTCCGGAAATGAGGTATGGAATCGGACTTTTGGTGGAAGTAGTGAAGATTGGGCTCATTCTGTACAGCAGACAATTGATGGTGGATACATTATCGTAGGCGAGACAACTTCTTTTGGAGAAGGTAACTTATGGATTATCAAGACAGATGAACAGGGAAATGAAATTTGGAATAAAACTTATGGTGATGATAATGGTGAGATAGGAAATTCAATAGAGCAGACAACAGATGGTGGTTATATTATTGCCGGAGTAAAAAGATATATTGACACAGGGTGGTCTGACGTCTTACTTATAAGAGTTGGTTCTGATAATGCAATAAGTGAAGAAAATGTTACTAGTATAGAAAGTCATCTTTCGAATTACCCCAACCCCTTTAATAACTCAACCGAGATAAAATTTTCATTACAGAAAACCGGTTTTGTAATTATTGATGTGTACAATATAAAAGGTCAAAAAATTAAAACACTAATAAGAGAGCATTATCAAAAAGGAAATCATCAAGTATTCTGGAATGGTGATGATGAAACCGGCAAAAAAGTAATTTCAGGAATTTATTTCTACAAATTGAATGTAAATGGCAAAAATGAAGTTGTGAAGAAATGTTTGTTATTGAAATAAAAAAAGATGCTGCTAACAAGCGTATCTGCGGAGTTCCGCAGCATACATAGAACCATTACACGTAATTAAATTGAATGAGCAATATCTTCATTGATTTAGAAGGTTGATATAACTCAGAAATAAATAAGATGCTTTTATTAAAATAATCTAAGGAGGAAAATAAGATGAAAAAGATTATTTTGGTTTTAATTATATTAGTAGTTTTTACATCTGTAGTTTTGGCAGATGAATGGGTAAACTTTAACGATCGTGGTGAATCCACACCAATTTATGATGTAATACACTCAACAAATTCATTTGTAGAATTTGAAATTGAAATTCCTGGAATGAACAGCAGAAATGTTGATGAGTATCAGAGAGTATGGATTCAGGAGAACACTAGAATTGACTCTGTGGGATTCCCGGAAGTTCCTATTGTTAGCTATTTGATTGCTCTACCGGAATGCGATAATGTAAATATTAGTATTACCTTGTTAGATTCTGTTGAAATTGAAAATATGAATATCTATCCTGCACCTGAGCTTGTCGAGATTACAGAAAACGGATCTACCTATCTGGAAGAACAATTTGCTATAAATACAATTGCTTATAACACGGATGATTATTTTCCGGGATATTCAGGAGAGTTAGTAGAAAAAGGAGCAGTAAGAGACCAACATTGTATAAGATTGAGAGTTTATCCCGTACAATTCAACCCGGTACAGCAAAAGATTATCGCTTATTCAAAAATTAATATTGAAATGACCTTTGATAATGCGATTGGTTCTTTGAACAAAGATGTGGGAATATTTAATGAATTATGTGGCTCGGCAATGATAAATTACAATTCAAATGGATTGAGTGCATCTGTTAGCAGCGGCTCGAATAGAGATGGAACATGGCAATGGGTAGAAGATTTTCCCGGACAATACATAAATGAACCGTGTGATTATCTTATTATAACTGCAGATAGTTTCTTTTATAATGATTCGGCAAAAATATGGATCGATTCACTTGCACAGAGAAGAGCAGAATATAACGGATTTGATGTTGTTATTGTAAAAATGGAAGATATTGAAAATCAGATTTCAGGTGACGAAAAAGATGAAATGATGAAGAGTCTAATTAAAAATACATATAATGCGGAGAATGCAAATAATACCTATGATGGCAAGCTTGGTTATGTTCTTTTATTTGGAGATGCTTATTTTGGAGATGATCTTTATGATGACTGCGTTCCCTCTTATCCTTATCAAGATATTTTAGGTGGTTACGATGTCTATTTCAGCCAGTTAACGGAGATAGGTGGCTATCCTGATGTATATCCTGACATCTTACTTGGCAGATGTCCTGTGGATAATGCTGAGCAGGTAGCAAATGTCTGCCAAAAGATAATAGATTATGAGCCAATACCAGATACAACATCATGGCTAAATAAAATTACTTTTTTAGAAACAGCTCCTGGTAGTGCAGAAAGTGAATTTGAAATAATTTTACCAATGGTTGAAAACTACGAAAATACATTACTCAGCTATAGACTTTATGATGATCCTAATTGGGAACCACCTGAAGATTTACAACCATATTTTGATGGAGGCTGGTTTCCTTCATATCCTGAAACATATTTGAATGATCAATATGCTGAAGGACATTTTTGGATAAGTTATATGGGACATGGTGCATTGTGGCGTTTACATCCTGATATACAATTTTGGTGGTCTTATGATAGGATTAGTGATCCTGAAGATACGCAATATGACGGTAAGTTACCGTTTATAACAAGTATGTCGTGTGATACAGGAAATTTTCAATCAAGAGATGATGGATTTA
>JAGMCF010000030.1 GCA_023129415.1 Candidatus Cloacimonadota bacterium | reverse complement strand
GTGAATGCTGAAAGCTCAACTGGTAGAGTAGTATTATCCTCATCAATAGCTATTACAGGTGAGTATTTATTTGTATTATCAGAGTAATACTGTTGATTTTCCATCAAACTTTGCTCAAAACTAAGACCAGCAGTTTGAGATGGATCTGCAATTTCAATTTTAACATGCATTATTTGTGTTGGAGTGGTTGGCAAATCATTTGCCCAAGAAGGCATAAACGAGAAATTATAACCGTAAGTTACAGATATTCGCGATGTTGTATTATCGGTAACATTAGTTAATGTATATAGATCAGCACCACTAATATCTCCCTGAAGTATAGTACCCTTGGTTAATGTAACCTTGCCATTAGCATATATACTAGAGCCAAAACCTAAGGTATTATAATTAATGTATGTTTGAGTATCACCAAGTTTCGTTCCTTCTGCACTACCCGCAACCATAACATCAAATTCATAATATCCTCCAGATAGCACTCCATTGGCAAATGTAAAGGTTATACCAATAGATTTTTCTCCATATGTATTATCACCGGAATTTTTAGCACCACCAGGAACAGTGGAACCATAACCAACATTATACTGCCAGAAATCATTTTTATCATCATTCTGAACCTGTCCATTAAGATTAAAGTCTGCTTCTAAGTAACCACCGGAGCCAACCTGAACTGCCCAGTAGTCATTCTTATCATCATTTTGAATCTGTCCATTATCATTAGAATCACCTGCATACATAGCATAAACATCAGTTTCAACCTCTTTGAATCCACTGCCATATACAGAACCTGCTACAGAAAGGTTAATAACTGTTGCCTGATCATCAAAATCACCAAATGTGTTCCCTGTCGCAGTCATAATATCAAGATGGTTTCTATGGCTAATAACAATGTAATAATCAATACCAGTTGTATAATAGAATGGTAGGCTGTAGTTGCCATCCACATCAACAATTGAACCATCAGACAATAAGAATGCATTAGCGGTCTTTTCAGTCGCGCCTGTAGCAGTAGTTCTCAACTGAATTTGTAACCAGTCAACTGTACCTGCTGGTAATGAGGCAACTGTTTCACCATCATAAGGTGAAGCAAGAGGTATAAATGAATTCAATGCATCCATATTATGATTTGTTACATTATACGGACCTTCAAGGAAGACTGTGAAGTCAGCATAAGCTGGAAGGTTGTCTGCAGCAGCAGCGCTTCCGCCGTCAACCCAAACAGATTGGGAACCATCTTTTCCCATTAGAATTGGCTCATAGCTAATATGATCATCACCAAAGTTATAATCTTTGGATGGATTATTAACTGATGCCATACGATAGGCGTATGTAGAATCAGAAGCAGGGGCATTAAGTAGAACCTTTCTAGTGTTTGTTCCGCTACCGTCATCGAAAGGTACGATATTTACTAAATATATCCATGTAGTATCAGTACTTGGAACTGCATATACGGATTTTTCGACAATATAATAACTTACTCCAGCAGCTTTGGGAGCACTGTAGAAAGGATCATCAACTGACATCGTATAATCCAGATAAATCCAACCACCATTATCATTTGGCACATCAGAAACAACAACATTTGTAGGAGGTGCAGGAGCAGCTTCAGGTTGAATAACGATATCGGTTAATGAAGAGTAATAAGTACCTTGTGTACTATATTCCCAAGAATAGATTGTTAGGTGGTCGCTTGCAGCAAATGCTTCAGTAGAAATACATCCGTTTGTTACTTCTTTGAAACCATCTACAAGAAGCTGTTCTTCTGGTACAGTTAATGCAGCATGGCTGCTGCTGAAATCAGCCAGATTTCCATAATCCTGGTTTCTTGTTCCAAATGTGTCAGCGGCTGCAATTATGATATCAAAATAATTATTTTGATAAGGAGATGTTGGATTTAATTGCATTAGATATTGAGTTACTGTCGGATAATATGTAGTTCCATACATGTCTGTATCGTACCAGGGTGTGTAATCAACATAAGTGGAAACTTCATCACCAGAACCAGTACCAAGACCATAATCGAATGTGAAGCTTGGTCCATCTGCAGCACCCCACCAGTTATTTTGTGCATCAAGAATGGTTTTTGCACCAGTATCTGTATTTTGAACACCATATAAAGTATTATCAACAATAGCGTTGCCATTAATTGTAACTCCACTCGCAGATTTCACTAAAATACCATATTTGTTATAATTAAATGTATTTCCACCAGCTATTCCTTTATATACAGCACCTACATACACATTTGTTAAGGTTTGACCATCCTTACCAATTCTCAAACCCTGGTTGAATCCTTCAGTGGAAGAGGAACCTTTAACCGTATTTCCATTAATATAAATATCTGTTTGAGGATCACCAGCGTAGTTATAAACATTAATTCCCTGCCATGAACCAGGAGCACTCCAATCATCTGGCAGAATTCCAAGATCAGTTATTATTGAATTCCCTGTTATTGTTGTATAAGAACGCTCAGTTGTGATTCCTCTAAATATATAACCACTTAATACATTATCAATTATTGTAACTGTTCCAGTGCCTGCATCTGAATTAATGTAAATCGCTTCATAACCATAGTCAGCTCCATTTTTATATACAGTATGAGTGAAAGTATTACCGGAAATGTTCAGACCAGAAACATCAATAGTTGCATATGTCTGAATTACTTGAGAAACATCATCCCATGAAGAAACAGAATTCATAATAAAGACATTATCAGCTATAGTAACATCCTGTGCACCGATGACAACACTGCTTGAATAATATCCTTCAACATAATCCGGTGCTTCAATTGTGAAGTTGTGAATATTTGTATTAGCTCCCCAAATATCAATATTCGGATCTACATTGGGAAACTGAATGGCTTCAAGGGTTGCTATACCTTTTATTGTAACAGCATCATAACCTTTGTCAACATATCTTGGCTTAATATCAAGACCAGTAACTGTATTAGGAACAGCAAAATCCTCTGTGAATGTACCGGCATAACAAATTATCTCATCATTATTAGAAGCATCATCAATTGCAGCTTGGATTGATGAATAGTAGTATCCAATGGTTTTATCTGGTATCCTTTCTACAGGTGCAAATAGGTTACCACTAGGATTGAAACCAGGATCATAAGGATCAGCCGGGTCTTGAATACCACTGTCATACCATCTCACATAATCAACATTGTCACTGACTGTACATCTACCACCATTTTTAGGTGGAGGAGGAGTAGTATAGGTATTACCTGAATGAATAGGTCCAGACCTTGAACCCCACCAGTTATCTTCTGCATCAAGTATATAATTGGTAACATTTGCTAATATGCTAACAGCTCCAAAGCCATAATCTCCAAGAATACCATCGAAACTATTATAATTTATCATATTACCTGTCCCAAAATTCGCATCAGTATAGTTTGGTCCTTGAACAGCTGCACCATCAATGCCAACACCATAGGTATTTGTGCCATTAATATCATTATTTGTAAACACAAAGTTAGATAAAACACCTGTTGGATTAGATGAAGCTCCAGCCCATACATACAATACACCATCAGTATTTGTAAAGGTGTTTTTATTTACAAGAATATCATTAATATTAGCATCCTGTAAATTAATTGGAGTGGAACACTTATCTACTGTATTATTAGTGAAATCAACACCGTCAATTGCACAACTAACTGGTGTACCATAGTATCCACCAATTTTCCAGGGATTTGCTATCTTATCAATAGGACCATTAAATGTATTGTTATCAATAATAACATTAGAAACTGTATTTGTTGGTGTAGTATATCCGCCTAAAAGAATACCTATCGGATGTCCGGTAGTAAGGTCAAATATGCAATTTTGAAAAGTTGTATTATCTATAGTAGAAGCAGAGGAATTGACCGTAAACCCAATACCACCATTAGGATCAATTATGAAATTATCAACAGTGACATTGTCAGAAGTAATACTATGTGTACCAGTAATTGTGACGATTGTTGCTTTACCTGTCCCTTCACCCCAGAGATATAACCGTTTATCAATGGTTAAGTCTTCCGTATAAGTAGAACCTTCATCGTAAACACTGACATAGTAATATTCACCAGCAGCAGCATCAATTGCGGGTTGAATTGCGTCTGCAAAAGCAAGAGTAGTTACTAATTTAATTGCTTGTCTACCAGTTTCAACATATTCTGTAGTTGGTGTTACAGTACTTGTGGCATACCAGGGGATGAAATCAACACCATCGTTTACATCATCACCATCACCATATCCTTTATCAGCATGAGGATTACTGCTATGAGTTGCACCTGTTGCATCACCCCACCAGTTCTTTGTGGCGTCGAGTGTACCTACTGTAGCGACGTTAGATACTCCGTAAGTTGTATTACCAGTGATGTGGTTGTAATTTACAACTACGGCACTTGCATCTGAACGAACCTGAATACCAACATCATTAATTTGTACTGTATTATACTGAACTGTGATGTTATTCAAATCCTGGGCTGTAACTCCATGTTTTCCTATACGAATACCGTAACCAAAACCGTTACCAGAAACTTTTACTCCTGAACCTTTAACAGTATTCTCTGTTATCGCAACATTTTCCTGAAATCGTGGGTTATTTCCTGAACCATCCTCACCCCAATCGAATACATAGATACCTCGTCCATATTCAGCGGTTGTTTGATCTGTTATTACATTATTGCCATCAATGGTTGTATTGGACCTTTCTGTGAAAATACCATGGAAGATACGACCGCTGAAGTCATTATCCTGAACATAAACCACACCAATACCTATTAATGTGTGATTGACATAAGCACCCTGGTAAGTAGTATAAGCGCCTGTTGAATTAAAGACATTATCATGAATATTAAGTCCAGAAATATCGCTATTATAGCCAAGAACATTATCTCGATAGGTTTGAATTACTACACAATGGTCAGAATATGGTGAGGTTGGCGCTGTTGTTGAGGAACTAACTGATTTGAATGTGTTGTTGTAAATTTCAATTCCAGTACCATTTATAACCATACCACTTGAATAGCAATCATCATCAACATCAGGACTTTCAATGGTAAAGTCATGAATTTTTGTACTATTTGCAAGTATCTCGATATTAGGTGTTGCTAAGGGATAACTTGCTGATGGATTAGTTGCTACACCTTTAATGGTAACATCATCGTAAGCCTTTGCTGTACCATTTGGTCTAATTTCAAGACCTGTTGTTATTGCAGGAATAGAAACATCTTCTGTAAATGTGCCTGCATAACAGTATATTTCATCACCCGGGTTTGCTTCATCAATAGCAGTATGGATTGATGAGAAGTATTCAGTTGTACCATTCTTGATTAGAGAAATCAAATCCACCGGCGCAAATGTATCACCGGTCATACTGTCATCAAACCATGGAACATAATCTACATAGTTAGTTGCTGCATCACCATGAGGATCACCGGCAGGATTTATGAAAGTATTATCAGCATGGTCAGGACCCGAACAGGAACCCCACCAGTTATCTTCTGCATTTACATTCGAAGTACTCTCAACCTTAATACCAAAGCTGGTGTTACCACTTAAATCATTATAATGAACTTCACCATTAACAGAAAGATCTGCATCTTCTCTAACTCTGATACCGACATCGCAGTTGTTGATAGTGTTATACCCAATATCTGCTGCAAGTGTTGAGCCATTACTTGTGCTCATACCTACACTTACACCGTACGTGACGTTGTCGATGTCATTCCAGCCAATGGCTATGTCGTTATAGTTCACACCACCGACAAAGTCTATGACCCGAATACCATAAGTACCACCCAATGCTGGATTGATGGTATTGTAGAATACATCCACGTTGTTAGATTCAACGCTCACACCAGCATATTGTTTGCCATAGAAATTGTTATTTGTGACTACAATTGCGTCTGTTCCACTGTTAGGATTGATGTAAACGCCATAACTACCATATGTGCCGTCGGCTCCGTAAAAATCATTATATCTGATGATGAGACCGTCGAGATCTGCGTTTTTACCTGATTGAATACCACATTTCGGTTCCGGAGTAGCAAGCTCTAATCCGCAGTAGATGTTACAATACTCTATCACAACATTCTCTACGGCTGGTCCGTTCAGATCGCTTACGACAATTCCCTGTCCGTGGCGCAAGCCATCTGCACCATTGAAATCAAACAGGATATCCTTGATGATCACATAATCTACATTACTGCCACCGAATAGCCCAATTGCCACATCAGAAAAGCCGACTGCCGGTGCGGCAGAAGGTTGAATAATTGTTGTTGTATTGCTAACACCCTTTAAGATTAAATTTGAAACCTCAATATTAAACTGCTCATCGAAAGTTCCAGCCTGGCAAGTGATTGTAGCACCAGCAGATGCGTCATCGATTGCAGTCTGAATTGAAGAGTAATAGGTTATTGCCTTGAGTCCATCATCTTTATCGATGGGAGCAAAAGAAGTATGGGTCATGTCAGTATCATGCCAGGGAACATAATCAACATAATCAGTTACTGCATCACCATGAGGATCTCCAGCAAGATTTGTGTATGTATTGTCTGCATGGTCAGGTCCAGAGGCAGAACCCCACCAGTTGTTTTCTGCATTAACAACTGTTGTTGTTAAATTCTGCAATCCAGTGGTATTTCCAGTTATACTATTATAATTTATCAACAAGTTTGTTGTTACACCTGTATCCAACCATACTCCAATATCATTATTAGTTATAGTATTTGACTGAATTGTACCTGCAAAAGAACCACTTCCTTGTCCAGATCTCACCCAGATACCTTTTGGCATATTTTGTACTGTATTGCCAGTAATATTTGCTCCAGTATGATTGTTTCCATACCAGTCAATATAACGGATTCCACCTTTATGTCCTGAACCTACAGTATTCGTAATCGTATTGCCTGATACTGTTACATCATCAGCTTCCAAAGCAATACCATAACCAATATGACCATCAATAGTATTACCCGAGATATTTATGGTTCCAGTACCAGAATTAGGATTTATGTAAATCCCACAAATATCCCATGCATCAAAATCACCATCACCATCAGAATCAAGATGGAAAGTATTATTGGTAATAGCTAAACCATCAATATCTCTATTCAATCCTGTCTGAACAGCTACAGCAGCTGTATAAAATATATTACCTGTAATCGTGCAATTCTCCGCATCAGTTTCGCCAAGCTGACCAATAACCAATCCTCCAGCATGAAGTCCAGGTCTGTCTCCATCAATACCTTCAAAGTGGAAAATTAAATCCTTAACTGTTACATTATCTGCTAAAATATGAACATCACATTCTCCGGCTGCTGGAATTGCTGTAGGTTGAATTGTAGCCAACAAACCTTTAGATTGTTCACCAGCTAAAATAAGAGCTTTATCAATAGTTATTTGCTCATCATAGGTTCCTGCTAAAACATTTACAGTTCCTGGATCAGCAACACCATCAACACCATCTTGAATGGTTTTAAAACTATCCCATAGATAAATATGACCTGTTCCTGGGGGAAGAGTATTTTCGTCATAAGATGAGTCAACATAAGTAGTAGCAGGTAGATATGATTTTAAAATTACATAAGAACCATCAGTGCCAGTGTCATCTTCTACAGGTGTACCAGTATTGCCATTAACATCTTTAAATTGAATTTTGAATTCTATTCGTTCATCAGGATCAGTTGAAGTAACTTCATGAGTAGCTGACCAATGACTTGCATCACCGCCGATTTTTGTAGCTGTAACCACTACAGGACCTACTTTTGCATTTGGAAAGAATGTAACAGTGGGAGCAACCAGTCCTCCTGCTAAATTTTCATTTGAAGTAAATTCCACAGTAACTGAATCACCTACTACTGCTAATTTGGGACTTAATGGATGATTTGATATTATTGAATAGTCAGTTAATGAAGGTGCCACACCATCATATATCAGAACATGACCAATTGTTTCTTGCACCCATTGACCATCCATTGTATAAATATAGTAGCCACTATTATATTCATAATTTAATTCTAGATCATTCTTATCACATGGAATGTTGTATGCCTCATCAATTTCTAATCTAATTATCTCATCAAATTCCACATCACCAGTAGACACCGACAATGGAACCATAATTGTAGCGCCATCCATTATAGTAAAATCTACATTAATAGCACCCCAATTGATTATACCTGTAGTATCATTAATATCTTCTGTAATTTGAAGAATAATATGATCTACAATACTATTACCATTTAGATCCTCTGTCTCACCATTGAAAATTGAAGGTTGAACTTTTTCAGCAAAAGCATTTGTAAACAACC
>JAGMCF010000003.1 GCA_023129415.1 Candidatus Cloacimonadota bacterium | reverse complement strand
GAAGAAATAATTGTGGCAACTTTATTGATCCCTATTTTTAGCGCTTCTTTCTCAGTTATATCATTTATTATTGGAATTTCCCGTACCACAAATGTAACCGGTTTTCCTATTTCTTCGATAAGTATTTTATCAAAAACTGCTTCTCCGGAATTATCTCCAATATAGAGAATTTCTTTTGCTTTTCTTAGTTCCTGTTTAAAGAGTTCATAATCAAAAATCGCAAATTCCTGATGCAATATTTTTTCCACATCTTCTGTAATGTTGAATTCTTTATCCACTCCCAGGTCAATAACATTTCCGGCAACTGCCAATCGGATAGCAGTAAGTAATCGGTCGTCTGATTCATCAACTTTCTGTTTTAATTTCGGATACAATCTAAGAGCATGCTCAATGTTCTTTTCTTTAATTTCTTTATAAGGATCATTATTGTTGGTTATTTCAGAAATTTTACGATAGATGATTTTACCTGTTTCCGGTGGGGTATGTTCCATTGGAATGTCTTTTATCATCAATCCAACTTCATCTAACAATTTTTTTATCTTTTCCTCATTGTTAGTAGCAATACGCCCAGCACGTAACGCTTGATTCATAAAGCAAGGCAAGCAATCAAGATAAGTTTTCATTTATTTCACCATTTGTAAAATTCTTTTTTTACCAAATTTTAGAAATTTTCTAGTCCCACCATCATTCTGAATAACTTCCAGAACTTGATTATCAAATTTCTTAAAAGTAGCGCCAAAAATCATTTTAATATTTTTTGATTGAAGTAAATCTTGAGCCATAATAGAAGAAGGTCCAAGCATAAAAATATCACAATCATTATTTGTTTTATTGATTATATTAATAAAGGTCATATTAAAAATTGATGTTGAAGTCAAAATAACAGAATCAGCTTTTCTCAGAAGTTTTTTTTGCTTTGAATTTGAAGCTAAAAGAGGATCGGATTTTCTATAATCAAAAACAGAAATAGGAATATTATTTTCCTGAAATTTTTTTACAATCGGTTTAAAAAGTCCAATCATCACAATGTTCTTGTACTTTCTAAAATTAATCATTTCGAAAATATCACCATTTTTATCAAATTTATTGGAATAATTTAATAATGCATTAAAATATGCATTTAAGACAATACGATGAGAAAAATCTTGTAGATTGAGGTTTGAATAATTGTTGATTTCCGTATTTATTTTATACCCTAAATTTGCACAAACTCCGATATTGCCATTTTTAAATAGAATAGCAGTATATTTAACACCGGTTACTAATTTTTCAATTTTTTCTAAATTGAAATGATATTTTTTAAATAACAATTCTAAGGGATCAGAATTATAGGTTCTCATCTATTTCTCCATTTGGCAGCATATTATCAGGATGATAAATGCCCTTTCCCTCTTTTAAAAAAACTTTTCCATCCTATCAAATGCTTTATCTATCTCATCTTCAGAAACGCAGAAAGACAACCTGAGATGGCTTTCTCCAGTTGGACCAAAAGCAATACCCGGTGTTGTGGATACTCTCGCTTCCTTTAAAAGTTTTTTGCAAAAAGTAACAGAATCTTTTCCTTCTTTTAATAATATTTTAGGAAACATAAGATAAGAACCTCCCGGTTTTTGATAATCAAAGATATAGTCGAGTTTATCAAGTCGTTCACACATTAGATTTCGCATATTAAGATAGTGATTTCCAAATTCTTCTACGCAAGCTTGAGAACCCTTTAAAGCTGCAAGAGCAGCATATTGAGAGACAACAGGAGCACAAATCGCAAATGGGATATGTGCTTTTTTGATCTGTGGGATTACTTCTTCATCTGCATGAAGATAACCAATACGCCAGCCTGTCATAGCGTAGGTTTTGGTGAAAGTGAAGCAACTGACAACATTTTTCTTCATTTCAGGAATTGAAGCTATACTGAAATGTTTCTTATCATCATAGATAAAGTATTCATAAGCTTCATCCGTGATAACCATCAGGTTGTTTTCCAGAGCAATTTCAGCTATTCGGCGGAGTTGTTCTTCAGGGAAAACAGTTCCTGTAGGATTATTGGGACTGCAATACATTATCGCTTTAGTTCTTGGAGTTATTGCATTCTTAATTGCCTGAATATCCAGAGCAAAATCATTTTCTTCGATTAATGGAACCAGAACAGGTTTTCCAGAAGCAATTCTCACCTGACGAATATGAGTTGAATATGTTGGTGTTGGAAGAATAACTTCATCACCCGGATCAATTACAGCCATTACTGTAGATGCCAGTCCTTCAATTGCTCCTACCGTAACCAATAGTTGAGAAATATCAGCATTTATGTTGTTATCACGTTTTAGTTTTTTAACAACTTCCCGTCGTAACTCAACCAGACCATCAGTAGGCGAATATCCACCAACCAGTCCATTTTTTATGGCAGAGATAGCAGCTTCTTTGATATGCTCAGGAGTATCTGAAGTTGGTTTTGCCCATGATAAAAAGGCAACATCATCAATTTCTTTTGATA
>JAGMCF010000299.1 GCA_023129415.1 Candidatus Cloacimonadota bacterium | reverse complement strand
GCTCGTTCTTCTGGTTTATTTTTTTCATATGGAGCTTTAAACCAATGTCCGCATCTTAAACATTTGAAGTCGGTTTCAGTTGCCATAGTTTTACTCTTTAGTTAATTTGTATATCTATTTTTTTGCTTTACTTAAAATCTTTTTAGTTTCCTCAATCTCTTCTTTAGTAACATGTTTACGCAACTCATCCAGTTCATTCATTGTTTTCACAAACTTTCCTACTTCAGAAGCAGATATCCATTCAAGCTGAACACGTTCTGGTCTAATACCCATACGCTCCAATTTATTCCATAATTTCTCAATCCTGAGTTGTGCCCACTGCTGAGCATCGATATAATGACAATCAGAAGGATGGCAGCCTGACATAAGTACGATTGGAGCCCCGAGCTTAAGTGCATGTAAAATAAATTTCTCACTAAGACGACCTGTGCACATTATTCTTATTATTCGTGGAGATATTGGATATTGCATTCTTGAGATTCCAACAAGGTCTGCACCCGGATAAGAGCACCAGTTACAGGCAAATACAATTATCTTTTCTTCAGGATTATCCTCCAAAATTGCATCTATCTGTGCAATGAACTGATCATCATTAAAATGTTTCATATGGATAGCATCAAATCTACATTCAGCAGCACATGTGCCACAACCTTTGCAGGCAGCTTCAATAACCTTTGCTGGTATCTTTGCTTTTATATCCACTGTTATGGCACCATAAGGACAAACATCTGCACAGATACCACAGAATTTACATAAGTCCTCGTCAACCGTAGCAGTAAGAGCTTGTATTTTTACTTTTTCCTGTGAGAGTATCGTCAAAGCACGTGCAGCTGCACCAGAAGCTTGAGTTACAGAATCTTTTATATCCTTAGGCGCTTCACAACATCCGGCAAAGAACACACCAGAAGTAGGTGCATCGATCGGAGTTAGCTTGGGATGAACTTCCATAAGAAAGCCATCAGATGTCGTTGAAAGTGTAAGCAACCTTTGAATTGTTGATGCATCATATCTTGGTACCAAACCAACAGAGAGTATTACCATATCTAATTCATACTTTTGAATCCCTCCATTAGTGGTATTTTCAACCGTAAGAATAAGATTTTTTGTATCTGGATCTTCTATTACATCACCGGGAATTCCACGAATATATTCAACTCCCAAAGCCTTACTCCTTCGGTAGAAATCTTCAAATCCTTTTCCAAATGCTCGTATATCGATATAGAATACTTTGCAGTCAATATCATGGTAATATTCTTTCAAAAGTAGTGTATCCTTTATAGTATTCATACAGCATATATTACTACAATAAGGACTCCCTCGTGATTCACATCTTGAGCCAACACACTGAATGAATCCGATTGACTTGGGCACCTTTCTATCTGTAGGTCTTATTACTTCTCCGGTAGTAACACCTCCAGGTCCAGAAAGTATCTCAAATTCCATAGATGTTATGACATTTTCAAACCTTGTGTAACCATATTCATCAAATTCTGTTGGATCGTAAACATCCATACCTGTGGCTACAATTATCGAACCTACATCAAACTCTATAGTTTTATCCTGATCATCAAAATCGATACATTTTTTGTCGCATTTTTCTAAACATTTACCACAAGCAATCGGATTAAATCCAAGGCATGCATCTATATCAATTAGATATGCTGCAGGAACGGCTTGAGGAAAAGGTATGTATATAGCTTTGCGTGATGCCAGGCCTAATTGGTGTTCCTTTGGAACAACAATCGGGCAAATATCAACACATTCATCACATGAAGTACATTCTACTTCATTTACATATCTTGCTTTCTTCCTTACTTTTATATGGAAATTTCCTATATAACCGGAAATATCCTCAATTTCTGAGTATGCTAAAAGTGTAATTAGGGGATGCCGACCGACATCCATCATCCTCGGACCGAGGATTCAGATCGCTCAGTCAATGGTGGGATAGGTCTTGTTAAGTTGTGCCATTATCCCACCGATGGAGGGTTCCTTTTCAACAAGGTATACCGGGTAACCAGAATCAGCTAAATCAAGTGCTGCTTGAATACCTGCAATACCAGCCCCGATAACAAGAGCTGATTGAGTAACAGGAACCTCCAGCTCTTCTTGTGGCTCAAGTAGTCTTGCTTTTGCAACTGCTGCTCTCACAAGGTCCTTAGCTTTTTGTGTTGCTTTAGCCTTATCATAGTGGTGCACCCATGAGCAATGTTCTCTTATATTGGCCATTTCCATAAGATACGGATTTAGACCAGCATCACTCACACATTTTCTGAAGGTCGGTTCGTGCATTTTTGGTGTACAAGAGGCAATCACCACGCGATTAAGATTCTCCTCAGATATATACTTCTTTATCTCCTGTTGGCCAGGTTCTGCGCAGGTATAGCGATTTTTTACAGCAAAGACAACATTATTTAACGATCTGGCATATTCAACTACATCATCACAATCAACAGTTCCAGCAATGTTCGTTCCACATTCACAAACAAATACACCTACTCTGATATCATCTCCCACTTTAATCACCTCCTTTCAAATAGAACTTGAAAAATTCATTATAACTTTTTAGTTTATAAAAGTAAGGAATTAAGTTCCTACATATTTGTGAAGACATAAGGAATATTTTTGTTAAATTCATATTATTTCAATCTGTTTGCTACTAAAGTGGTTAAATCTGTAATTTTAATTTTTGCATCAGCAGATGTATTCTCATCATGCATTGCACATTCAAAATGAATTTGACACTTTGGACAAGCTGTAATAAGAAAGTCTGCTCCTGTAGATTTAGCTTCTTTAAGCCTATCAATTTGTATTTGTTTTGAAACACTATTACAGTTAGTCCAGGCACTTGTTCCACAGCAAATTGCACTCTGTCTGCTTCTCTGCATCTCGATCAATTGAACCCCTCCGATGGCTTTCATAATTTCTCTTGGTTGTTCATATATACCGGAGTATCTTCCCAATCTGCATGGGTCTTGATAAGTTATTTTTAATTGTTTTCTAAACTTTTTAAATTTCAGTTTATTATCCGATAGATTTTCAGCAAGAAGCTCAGAGATATGGATTACTTCCATACCCAAATCGCCTACATATTTTGGATAATCTACTTTAAGAGTCGTATAACATTCTGGACATGAGACGATTATTTTCTTACAATTTGTTTTTTTGATTTCTCTCATATTATGTTCAGCTAAACGCTTGAAATTCTCAACATCTCCTGTCCAGAGTAGATCATGCCCACAACATCGCTCATTCTCCATTATCACAGGTTCTATTCCAAGACAATTCAATATTTTAAGAGTACTTTTAGCAATATTAATTGCATTCAAATCCAGGTCAGTAAAAAACACATTAAAATAGGGTAAGCAGCCGACAAAATAGAGATACTCACTCTTTTTTGATACTTTTAGATTTCTGGTTATCCAATCAAGCCGATTCTGTTTCAGATTAGGTTTAGTCATAATTCTCATTAACGATTGAAGAGCACCACTATGTGAACATTCACCCTCCAGTCCAATTTTACTTGCTTCTATTCTGACATCTCTAATAAACTCAGAATAATAAACATCTGATGGACATCGTTCTTTGCACATTCTACAAGTTAGGCACTCCCATAGAAGTTTGTTTTTCAGAAAGTCTTCGTGAGAACTGTGAATTGCTTTATTAATCATACTACGAGGTGAATATTCTGGATTGTGTAAAGCAATAGGGCAAATGGAAGTACACTTTCCACAGTCTAAACAAAAATATACTTTTGTTCTTTTTATAGCTTCAGTTATAGAATTCATTTTTCTTCATTTGTTTCAGTGTTGAATGGACTTGGTCCTAACCTTCTGACATCATCAAAAAATTTCTCTACATTCTTTATAAATTGTAAATCTTCTGAAATTGAGATATATACAAGACCTAATCTCTCCCTTTCAATTCCTAAAAGATGTCCGATTTTCTTAGCTTTTAAAAGGTGTTCTTCCGCTAATTTATTACCAAAACTATATTGGCATTCACCAGGAGGACATCCTATTAATAGAACTCCATCTGCGCCAAGTTCAAAGGCTTTGAATATGAAAGAAAGATTAATTCTTCCAAGGCATATTACTCTGATATTTCGTATATTTTCAGGGAGTTGAAAATCATCTTTCTTAAGTAAGGCATACGAGCTTCTATTGCATATAAAACAAACTATTTTAGGTTTGAATACTCTTTGTTTACTTTCCATTTTTGACATAGTTATTATAATCTTTGAAGCTTTTGTTCGATATTTGCATTAATCCATGAATCTGTAAAATGTTTTGCAACAATAGCACTGGATGGGCAGATAGAAGCACAGGTCCCACATCCCCTGCAAATTGTCTGATCTACTTTAGCGACGAAAACACCTTTTTTCTTTTCTATCAGTTTTATAGCTGAGTACTCACATATTTCTTCGCATTTGCCACATCCACGACAGAAATCTTCTCTAACCATACTGGTCACTGTTTCCATTATTACAGGTATTTCCTCTTTTGACCAATGAATAATCCCATGCCAAGGTTCATCTATTGAGGGAAATCTATCAGGAATCCATTGCACCCTTATAAGCAAATCTTCTTTTACAGAATCAACTACTGAAAGAGCAATCAATTTTTTATTGCAATCCGGACTACATTCAACACATTCTATACAAGGTCCGCATCTCAGGCAACGTTTTGCCTCTCCAATTGCTTGCTCTTCAGACAAGCCTAATTCCACCTCATCAAAGCTAACGCTCCTTCTTTGTAAAGATAGTTTAGGTACTTGAATATATTTTTCCTGATCAAAAAACATACCACCAATTGAGAGATCCAATCTCCTCTCTAAAACTTTTTCTTCAGCTATTTCCTGTTTTAAATCTTTGCCACTCAGATATCTATCAATTGATTTTCCTGCTTTGTGTCCAGCTTGAATCGCATCGATTACTGTTTTGGGGCCTGTTGTAGCATCGCCACCTGCAAAAATTCCAGGCTTATTTGTAGCTAATGTATCGGGGTCAACTTCAAAAGTATCCCACTTCGATATTTTAAAACCATGATTTTCAGGCAGGAAAGTTAGATCTGGTTTCTGGCTTATTGCTGGTATTATAACATCAGCATTAATTTCAAATTCAGTGCCTTTAATAGGTATTGGTCTTCTTCTTCCACTATCATCTGGTTCACCTAATATCATCCTGATGCATTCCATACCTATTACCATTTTATTCTTAACAAGAATTCTAACTGGTGCAATAAGAAATATAATTTTGACACCTTCAAATTCTGCTTCAGTGATTTCCGATTCATCAGCAGGCATTTCCTTTCTTGATCTTCTGTATAATATTACAACCTCGTCAGAACCTAAACGAAGAGATGTTCTTGCAGAATCTATTGCTGCATTTCCTCCACCAATAACTATCACTTTCTTACCAAGCTTACTTTTATTTCCAAGATTTACCCTTTTTAGAAAAGTTATACAATCAATCAAACCTTTATAGTTATCTTCGCCTGGAATATTTATTTTTATACTTTTATGTGCACCAATTGCAATGAATACCGCTTTGTATCCATTTTTAAGAAGCGTATCAACATCTTCTATCTTTGTATTGGTTTTAATTTCTACACCAAGTTTTGCAACAGAATCAATTTCTGTTTGTATAATATTCCTTGGTAAACGATATGGTGGTATTCCGACAGATAACATTCCACCAGGAACTGGTAAAGCTTCAAAAATCGTAACACCATAGCCAAGTCTGATAAGATCATTCGCTGCTGTGAGACCTGCAGGTCCTGAACCAATAATAGCAATTTTCTTTTTTTTAGTTAACTTAATAGGTTGTTGTTTTTTCTTTTTTATGTGTTTAAGTTCATAATCTGCAATAAATCTTTTAAGAGCTCGTATAGCAACTGGTTCATCAATCTCACCCCTACGACATTCGCTTTCACAAGGATAAGTACATACTCTTCCGCAGATTCCTGGTAAAGGATTGGTCTTTTTAACTACCTCAAGAGCTTGCTCAAACTTGCCTGCTGCTATCAAACCGAGGTATGCTTTTACATTTACTTCAGCAGGACAAGCGACACGACAAGGTGTTCCAGCTATTTTTTCTATGGGATATTTAGCACCAATATCAGGAAATTCTAAATATGTACCTTTTTTATCTATGATATCTTTGATATCAGCCATTTTCTATATCCTATTAAAATATTACTAATCAAATTTAACCGAACCTTTTGTTTGTAATTTGTTCTAAAAATCTCTTCTCCTAAGAGTCCTTTATGCCATGAGTTATGCAAAATTTTTTTTAACTCACCCTCGGTCCCTCTCTTCAAAGAGAGGGATGACTCCAAATTCCCCTTCTTCCCGATTCCCATCGGGAGGGTTATCTGCCAAAGGTAGATCTGCCTCTGGCAGAGGGGTTGAGTTAAAAAATTGAATTCTTAAGTATTGCTTAAATATTCTTGAAATTTTTCTATTTGCATAACTCATTTCTTTCTACCATATTCATAACCCTTAACAAATGCCTTGAGATTTAGTTCTATAAATCTTGAAGGAACTGATTCAGGGATTGTTTTTTCCATAGATTGTTTAGATATTACCTTGGTAATAGCAGTGAAGAAGCCGAGCATTACTACATTTGCGATAATTCTATGTCCAAATTCTTCAGCAAATCTTGTAGCAGGAATTGGATGGAGTTTGAATTTTCCTCTTTTTTTCTTAAGTTTAACCAGGTCTGTATCATAAAGAAGCAGTCCACCTTCTTTTAGTTCTGGTTCAAATTTTTCATATGCTTCTTGAGCCATACAAACAAGAATATCAGATTCTGTAATATATGGATATAGAATTTTAGATTTTGATACGAGTAGCTGGGAACTACAAGCTCCGCCTCTTGCTTCTGGTCCAAATGCCTGATTCATAGTGGAAAATTTATCATCATAAATTGAAGCTGCTCTGCCTACGATGATGCCAGATCTGATTATCCCCTGACCTCCATATCCTGCAAATCTAATATCAACTGTTTTTTTAGCCATAAGGTTTAAATTTATCTCCAATTGTCCTAGAAAGTTGAGTATTATATGAATCTATATATGTGGGTCTTTCCTGCTCAAAGAATTTGCCTACAATAATTTTATTTTCAGGAGTAATCTCAACACCTACTGTGTCTTCTCCATTTTTTACAATAGAATTTTCATAATAGAACTCAAGGAGTTCGGAGTGTTTGTCTGAGTCTGGAATTCCTGCGAAATAGCAACTACCTGGTGCTATAACCTCAATCGCTGACAGTCCTCGTTTTCCAAGTGCATCAGTAATAGATTTTGTTAGCTCCGATTTATGCAATGCAGTCCATCTTGCAACATATACAGCTCTTGATGACCTAGCAACATGTGGAATATTAACAGGACACTCAAATTTAGCATAAGCTGAAAATGAAGATACAGTTGTGGGAGGTTTTTTACCATTAATTTTCGGGTAGAGAAAATTATTCACACAGAGCACAACAATATCCATATTTCTCCTTGCTGCATGCATAAAGTGATTTCCTCCAAGCGTAATCAAGTCGCCTACAAGTGCAATCACTTTTAATTTGGGATTCCCAAGTTTCAATCCTGTTCCAAAAGGAATGGCACATCCACGTGTAACATGGAATGAATCAATCCCTAAGAAGTCAATAATTTCAGGCTGATAGAGAAAATCTGATACAACACATATTTTAGAAAGTTCAACATCAGCTTCCTTCAAAGCATTATCAAGACAGGTGTATATTGGATGATATTTCATTAGCGTAATCTGTTACCTCGTTCAGTGATTAAACGCTGGAGAATTGTTTTATATTCAACAATACCAATAATTTTATTCTTCTCTTTTGCAGCATATTGTATTGCGTGGAATATATCATCTGGATTATGGACAAGACCTCCTCCATGAGGAACAAGAATAACATTTGCATTTTCATGAGTACATCGCTCTACTTCATACACAATTTGACCATAATTTATTTCTGGAACCACAAATGCTCTAACTTTTTTTGAAAGTTCAGCTATCCTCTTTTCCGGAAAAGGCCAAACGGTTACAAGTCTTAAACTTCCTACCTTTATACCAGCTTCCCTTGCTTCGTCAATTCCTCGTATAGCAACTCTTGAGGTTATTCCATAAGATACAACAATGATTTCAGCATCTTGAGTTTCTTCCTCCTGTAACTCAATAATTTTATCTGCATTAAGACGTATTTTATCAACTAATCTTCTTGTATATGATGTTTTATTTGAAGCAGGATAACCATTTTCATCATGAATAAGTCCTGTAATATGAAGTTTAAAACCATCACCAGCCTTTACCATTGGAGGAACAAGATCCTTATCAGGTTTGAAAGGTTGGTATTTATCTTTTGGTCCATTATAAAATCTTCGTGGTTCGAGTTCAATTTCCTCAGCAGGTGGTATTACGACCTTCTCAGTCATATGCCCGACACACTCATCTGACATTATCATAACAGGACATCTATATTTTTCAGATAAGTTAAAGGCTTTAATAGTATAATCAAATAGTTCTTGAGGAGAATCCGGAGAGATAGCTATAATTTCATAGTCACCATGTGAACCCCATCTTGATTGCATCATATCTGCCTGTCCAGCAAGAGTTGGAAGACCTGTAGAAGGTCCTCCTCGCTGAATATTAAGTATTACAAAAGGTGTTTCTAACATAGCTCCAAGACCGATATTTTCCATCATAAGAGAAAATCCTGGTCCAGAGGTGATAGTCATTGCCTTTTTACCTGACCAAGCAGCTCCCAGAATTGAAGCAATAGAACCAAGTTCATCCTCCATTTGAATGGTAATACTTCCTACATAGGGTGCTCTTCTAACGAATGCTTCAAATGCCTCGGTAGATGGTGTGATTGGATAACCCCCTACAAACTTACATCCGGCTGCAAGAGCCCCTTCTGCAGATGCAACATCACCATCTATGTAATAAATTCCCGTATGAACATCTCTTTTATTTGCTTTCATATTATATAAAATACCTAAATGCCTAAATTGCTAAATACCTAAATGCCTAAATACCTACATATTGAAATGGATACAACTAAATTTAGGTTTTTAGGTATTTTGGATTCTTGGACTTTTAGGTGTTTGATGTTTTGCATCAGAGAGCCATTTATTATATACCTCAGTATAAGTTGGTCTTTCTCTATCAATAAACTTTCCTATTATAATTTCCTTTTGATAGTCTATATCAAGATTTTCTGTGGGTTCATTATGCTTTATTACTGCATTATCATGATAGAATTTCATCATATCAAGTCCATCTCCTAATCTATTAATTCTTGAGTAATATTGAGCGCAAGGGGAGATGACTTCTATCACAGAAAAGCCAGGTTTTTGGATTGCCTCTACTATGGAATTCGTAAGTCTCCGCACATGGAGAGCTGTCCACCTTGCAACATATACGGCCCCACAAGCTTCTGCTAATTGTGGTATATTATATGGTGGCTCAATGTTTCCATAAGGTGAAGTTGTTGCATAAGCTGTTAGTGGAGTTGTAGGAGCTACCTGACCTCCGGTCATTGCATATATAAAATTATTTAAACAGATTACAGTGATGTCAATATTCCTTCTTGCTGCATGCATAAAATGATTACCACCAATTGCGATAATATCACCATCACCTGAAAAGACGACAACTTTCATTTCCGGGTTACCGAGTTTTAGTCCTGTTGCAAAGGCGATAGGTCTACCATGAGTTGTATGGAAAGAATCAAGTTTTACATAACCCGCTACCCTACCTGTGCAACCAATACCTGATACCACACATATTTTATTCAAATCGACTTTTAATTTATCGAGTGCAGCAGTAAAAGCTGTAACAGCTGTACCAATACCACATCCCGGACACCATATATGAGGAATCCTATCCATACGAAGTAAGGATTCCATTGGGTGAATTTCTTTTTTACTTTTCATAGAATCAAGCTTAGTATTCGATTATTTTCTCTACTTTTCTCTTTTCTTGAATTGCTTTCTTTATTGCATGAAGGATGTCCTTCGGGTTGTGAACAGAACCACTATCATGCGGAACAAATACTACATTACAATTTCCCCCAGCACATCTTTCAACCTCATATACAATCTGGCCATAGTTAATTTCTGGAACAACAAATGCTTTTATTTTGTTTGAGAGTTGTCTAACTCTTTTTTCAGGAAAAGGCCAGATAACCACAGGTCTCAAATATCCTACTTTTATTCCCTCATTATTTGCCAATTCTAAAGCTTTATTAGCTATCCTTGATGTAATTCCATAG
>JAGMCF010000298.1 GCA_023129415.1 Candidatus Cloacimonadota bacterium | reverse complement strand
CAATTATATCAAGGTCTTCCAGATTGGTTTTCCTTACGATCTGCTTGGTAGATATTTTTCCTATTCTGATAATCTGGTCACGAAGTGCAGAAGCTTTTTCAAATCTATTTTCATCTGATGCTTGTTCCATTGCATTTTGAAGTTGTTTTATAACCATTTCTGTTTTTCCTTTTAAAAAGAGGATTACTTGTTCTACCTTCTTTCTATAATCTTCATAACTAATGTTTCCTATACAAGGAGCATCACATTTATTTATCTGGAAGTTTAAGCAAGGTCGGTCAAATGATGGGTTGTTTGTATTTTCTCTTGGAATTTTTCTGTTACATGTTCTCAAATGAAATACTTTCTCCAATAGATTCAATGTCCGTCTAATAGAATATGCTTCAGTATAAGGTCCGGAATATTTTGCTCCATCTTTAAAAATTGTTCTTGTTACAATCACTCGTGGAAAATTGTTTTTTACATCGATCTTAATATATGGATATTTTTTATCATCCTTCAATGCAGCATTATATTTTGGACGATATTTTTTTATTAGATTTGCTTCCAGAATTAGTGCATCAATCTCGGTTCTGGTAACAATATAATCAAAGTCAGCAATTCTTGAAACAAGGATTTCAGTTTTGGGCAGTTCAAATTGAGTTTTAGTAAAATATGAATTAATCCTTTTTTTTAGATTTTTTGCTTTGCCGATGTAGATGATTTTCCCGGATGAATTTTTCATTATGTAGACACCTGGGTTTGAGGGGGTTAATCGTAATTTGTTTGATATTTTATCATTCATATTTGATTAAAATAAAATTGTAATGTGTAAAGATATTTCCCTTAAATGTCATTTTGGGTTATGTTTTTAAAAAGCAACAATATTAAAAAGACTCATTATATATAGATTTCGCAAGTTCATTTAGAAAAGAACAATCTTTCAAATTTTTATAATCAAAATCCACAAATATTCGAACGGAATTTACATTTACATTTGGTGGTTTTACTTTAAATTTAGTTGGAAATAACCCATGCCAGAAATTCTGATAAAAGAAGAGTTTCGATTTATCGGACAAAAGTTTTTTAAATACATTCTTATTTCTTTTTAGATATTTTGTAGAATCTCCTAATGAAGACAGAAGGTTATTGAATTCATTATACCTTGGATTCTGCAAATTGTATGATTCATCTTCAAAAATTTTTCTTGCATTAAAGTATGAATCAGCTAAATTCTTTAAAATTGCTTCTTTTTTTAACTTCTTTTCAAACATTGAAAACAATATTTTTTCATATCGAGATGTTTCATTTATATCCAAATTAAATAAAGCTCTCATTGCAATCAAAAAGTAAAATGAAATTTCTTTTTCTGTGAGTTCATGAGATAGTTGATTATGAGCAGTCCAATTTCGGAGTAATTTCATTTGATTTTGACAGAAATTCTTAAAATTGAATTCAACTTCATCTGTATATTCTACATCTTTTCTTTGTAAGAATCCTTTACTTATTTCCCATTCAACAGCCAATTCACGAACAAAACGATAAAATATCGTTTTGTTGTCAGATGGTGGATTTAAAGGGAAAAAAGATTCAAGTTTTATTAGATATGATGTTACATATTCTTTTATTGATTCTGAATTATCAGTTATTTCGCTTTGATTATTTTTTTCTTTTTCTTCATATACGATTTCATTTGTTGTTTTGTAGAAAAGCAGATAATCATCAAGTTCCTTACCTGTTTTATTCTCAAATTCATTTTTTAAAAACCTGCAAGCTTCAATAATTCCACGGCGTAAAATTAAATATGGATTTATAGACATTTCAGTTAACTTTTTGGAAATTTTTAGATAACCATTGGGATCTTTTCCAAATGAAATCGGATTTTTTGAAAAATATGATTCCTCAGTTTTTTTGTAAAATTCTAAAGTTGATTTTTCTTCACCCGACATAAAAGCAATATTCTCAAATGGAAATCCTTCTTGGACTAAAAAGTTAAAAACGTATAAACCTGCACATTCATGAAATTTTTCATCATCTTTATATTTATCAGGATTATCTTCACGAGGGGATAAACCCTCTGAAAGATTGATATCGATCAGAATATAATCATATTCAAAAATATCCTCTTCTTTTTCTTTAAATACAGGATAATTTTTGATTAAATCAATTTCATGTAAGCTATTATCTTTAATAAAGTTACTGAAATCATCTTGAATTGAATTTTCTTGATCCCACTTTTCTGATATTATTTTTCCTACGAAATTATCAAAAATTGATTTAGCAATTTGACTTGGATCAACTCCACCTCCAAAATCTTCTATCCATAAAATTTTCATAATTGTTCCTCCTGAAACATATTTTTGGGAAATTTAACCAATACTTCAAATAAATTTTCCTTAGTTATATAATTTATTAAATCTTTTCCTTCAAAAAAAGACATAAGATGCGAAATAAAAGCCAACCCCTTTCTACTTTTAAAACTATTTTCTAAATGCTTTTTTTCAGTTGTATTAATACACTTAAAAATATAGAAATCATTATCTTCATCCCAGATAATTTTAATTGGTGTATGCCCATCAGAATATTTTAATGAATTAGTTATAACCTCATTAAATATAGAAAAGAAGAGACCGAACCGGATATTATTTTTATTGAAATTAACAGGTTTTCCTTTTATTTGAATATCGAGGAACATCAATTTTTTATGAAACCATTCTATCATTTTGAATGTATTTAATTTATCAATTTCAATTGCTATTATTTCTTTAATAAAATCTTTTTTTATTTTTCTACTGTAATCTTTCATTGAATCTTTATCTTTGAAATTACCACAACCTGAAAGTAATTTGTGCCTATCTGATGGATCTTTTACAAAAAACCATTCTAAAAATATGAGACGGAGAACTTCTGCAAGAACAAGTTTGATATCTGCATCTTTACCATCATCTTTTTTCCAGTTTTCTCTGAATTTATTTTTATCCTGTAAGTAAATTTTAAATGTATCCAACATTGTTGTTACTAATGAAAAACTTGAAAATAGGCTTGTTAATCTATTTAATTCATTTATTTTGATATTTTTTTCCTGAGCTAAATCTGAAATAACGCTTTTTAAAGTATTTTGCCCTGTGCCTAAAGCACCATTAAGCGTGTGAGTCAGAAATGACATCATATCTTTTTGAGCTTGGATTTTTGTTTGTGTTTTTTCTCGCTCATGTTCTTTTTCTTTCTTTGCAATTTTATTATTTAATTCTAAAATTTTAATTTTTGTATTATCATTAATTTTTGATATTTGTTTTTCATATAAATATGATAATGTGTCACTAAGGG
>JAGMCF010000297.1 GCA_023129415.1 Candidatus Cloacimonadota bacterium | reverse complement strand
AATATAATCTGCAGATGGACCAATCAGCATATTATGTTCAATAGTAGGTGTAAAATGAATACCTAATCCAGACCCATCTGCTGGAGGCACGGGATATATCATTCTTTGAATTAGACCCTCTACTTTATCTGTAATGTAATACTCACCTTTACAGGGATGGATTTCGTATTCAGTATTAGCCACCATTCTTGAGACATCATCAGCATATACACCAGCACAATTTATCACCCATCTGCTTGAATAAATGTTATTTTCAGAAGTCCTTACTTGAAATGTAGAATTCAACTTATCAATACCAGTCACAGCTTCGTTAAAGAGAAATTTAACACCACTCTGGCATGCATTTTCTGCAAGAGCGATAGTGAATTTATACGGTTCAATAATACCGGTAAAGGGAGAATGTAAAGCATATTTACCATTTACATTCGGTTCCATTCTTTTAATCTCTTCTTCACCAATCAGTCGGAGACCTTTAACACCATTTCTATTACCCTGTTCGTATAAATGTTCTAAATACTTCAGTTCTTCCTCATCCATTGCAATTACTAATTTCTCATTTATTACCATTTCAAAATCCAGTTCTTCAGATAATCTTTTAAACTGAGAAAGCCCCTGCACATTAGTTTTGGCTTTTAATGTATTTAGTGGCTGATAGAAACCTGCGTGAAGAACGCCACTATTCCCCTTAGAGATCTCACTTGCCACATCATCTTCCTTCTCAATAACTAATATGTTTGATTTATATCTTGCTAATTCTCTGGCAATATTACAGCCAATCACCCCAGCACCTATGATTATGAAATCGTATTTTCTGTTTTTACCTTCCATAATACCTTATTCTTATTTTATTTGCCACAAAGGTTCATCCTTCGTCCCGATTATATCGGGACTACGCCTGTCCGCCGTCCCGATAATATCGGGATGGAAGGCGGGGAGAATGGACACGAAGACACAAAGAACTAAAATAAGTTTTATACTCAAAAGTAATGTGTTAGTGGAATAATTCTACATATCTTTGTGCCTTTGTGTCTTTGTGGCAGAATATCACTTTTATTAGAAGTTTGCTTCAACTCCTAAAGATTCTCCAACTTCTTTAATATTCTCAATCACTCTATTGAATAGTTTTACATATTCTTGTTGCTGGTCAGCTAAAATGAATTCTTTTTCTCCGTGAATATAGATTCTATCCTGACCTTCAGCTTTTTTAGAATCAAGAAGAGCTCTTATAATAGAATCCATAGATTTAGTAAATTCATCTAATGATATGAATGCCTCAATATTAATAGCACCGAAGAAGTGGCAGACATTTGCTGGAGTATTTGGAATACCATATACATTTGGACCAAATGCACCGCCAGATAGAATTCCGGTAAATATTTCAACTATCATTGCCATTCCATAACCTTTATGCCCACCTGTCTCTTCTACTACTCCCCCTACTGGAAGCAGTCCACCACCTAATTTCTCTTTGACATTTTTTAACACAAGTCCAGGATCAGTAGTAGGATGACCTTTGGAGTCAGTTGCCCATGCTTCAGGAATTGGCTTACCTCTTCTATCATAAACCTCTAATTTTCCTCTAGGCACTGTGCTTGTTGCCATATCAACAACAAAGGGTCTCTCCTTACTTGTAGGAGCAGCTACGGAAATTGGATTTGTTCCTAAAAGTGCATCTTTACCAAAAGTTGGAACAACAAGAGGGAAAGAGTTTGTAGTTGAAATTCCAAGAAGGTTCTCTTGCAAAGCCATCATTGAATAATAGCCAGCTATTCCATAATGATTGGAATTTCTGACAGTAGCAAAACCAATATTGTTCTTCTTTGCTTTCTCAATAACCAATTTCATTGTCTTATAAGAAACTGGTTGCCCTAAACCATCATTACCAGTGATTACAAGAGTATTGGGTGTTTCTTTGATAATTTCATAGTCAGCATCAGGTATCATTATTCCATTTTTGATGCCATCAGTATATCTTTTTAATCTTGCAACACCATGAGATGCGATACCTCTTTTATCTGATTCAATCAGTACATCTGTTGTAATCTTGGAATCTTCATTACTCATGCCAGACTTTTCAAAGCATTCGGTAACGAACTTCTCCAAATCACTGACTTTTACTTTTGTAAAATCAGCCATTTCTTTTCCTCCTAAATTTATCCTCCTTTCAGAGGATTTATTTTATTCACAAAAAACACTTAGTTAACCCTATTGAATGACAAGCTCATACAAGGGTTAATTAGTGGAGAGAAAATCCACGGATAGAAAAAGGAATGTCAAATTATTTATGTTGTTTTGAGTATTTTAGATTAGACTATTTCTGAGTACTTACTCATCTTCATTCATTTAGGTTGTATTTTATTTCAGATCATTAATTAGTGTCTGTCCGTAAACTCAAAACCTTGCGAATGGTCAAAGACCTTCGCAATGGTTGATTTGCTCTACAAAATTCATCCTTCGCAGTAGATGTTCTACAGCTACGGAGAATGGACCATTCCGAAGGTTTGCAACCATTCGGAAGGTCTAAAAAACCGACTTTACGAACAGACTCTAATTAGTTATCAGATATTTAACCTTTTCAGCTATACCTTTATATTTAGAATCAAGTTTTAAATTCTCACATGTTCAGAAATAGATTTTCTACTAATAATCAGAACTAACTAAAATGTTCAATTTCTTAAAAACAAATCGCAGATTAAATACTCAGTTTTATAATTTTTCTAAGCAATATTCAATTTGTAATGGCTGGAAGGAATGTTTAACCCGTTGGATATTACCTCTACGGGTCGAACTTGAAAATTGCGACAAGTTGACTGTTGACTGTTCTCGACTCACACTCCCGTTGGTCGTTGCGAGTCAAGTCCAGTCTCGAAAAAAGGAAATTCCTATGTAATTAAATTAGCATATAAAAAAGTGAAGAATAATACTTTTTGATATATATTTTTTTGAATTGACATTTCTCTCTTTCTTTTACTCCTGCGTATAATAAATCCACGAGGAGTATTGGTAAAAAGTAATTTATTTATTAGTTCACCCTTCGCAGTCCCGATATAATCGGGACGGAGAACGGGTGTTCATTCGTGGAAATTCGTGGCTGAACAGTCTCTGAGGAAAATCATAGGATAAACATATTTTACTTGACATCATTTTGGTATTTATACATTAAATATTTATAAGAAATTTCAAAAATTATTTCTAAATAAGATGATAAAAATATAATTTTGAAAAGATTTATTAAAATGGAAGGAATAGATTAACATGGAGAACAAAGCTATCGACAGTGAACCACTTTTAGATCTTAATCTACATACTACCAAACCTTTTATTGAAGGGCTTCTTAAACATATGCATGCTGGTGTTTTTATATGCAATAAGGATATTATAAGCTTTTTTAATAAAGCAGCTGAATGGATAACAGGTTATTGTTCTGGAGATGTGATCGGAAAGAATTGTAGAGATGTATTCAAAAGCAAGAAAAGTGGAGAAGAATGTCTTTTTGAAAATGTGTTACGGACAGGCAGACCAATTTATAAAACTGAAATCAACATTGTTGGTAAAGATGGCAAAGATATACCTATCAGCACAACTGCATTTAGTTTAAAAGATGAGCAAGGAAATACGATTGGAATAGTTGGAATATTTCGTGATATTAGTGAGGTTAAGACCTTAAGAGGTCAACTCCTACAGTCTGATAAGCTTGCAATAATGGGACAGCTTGCTGCGGGTGTCGCACATGAAATAAATAATCCAATTAGCGGTATTCTAATCTATATAAAATTGATTTACAAGATGTTAGGTCAGAAAGAAGTTAATATAGGTGATTTTAGACGCTATCTTAAGATTATGGAGAGAGAAACAGCCCGTGTTGGTCGGACAGTGAAAAATTTGCTTGATTTCACTCGTCCCAAAGAACCAGAGATAATCTTTGTTGATATTGATGAAGTAATAGAACAAAGTCTTTTACTTCTTGAAGACCCACTAAGAGTTGGAGACATAGAAGTACAACGGGAATGCACGAATCGTATACCAAAAATTATGGGTGATTTTGGTCAGCTCCAGCAAGTATTTATGAATATTATGTTGAATGCATGTCAGGCTATGCCTAAAGGGGGTAAACTTACAATCAGCAGAAC
>JAGMCF010000296.1 GCA_023129415.1 Candidatus Cloacimonadota bacterium | reverse complement strand
GCAGTCCACAGTTCCTTTTGATGTCGAGATTCATTATGAGAAATTAGATCATTAGCTGAAGAAAGGACAAGCTGAGGAGAGCGATAATTTTGTGTCATATAGATTTTTTTTGTATTTGCATAATCGTCTTCAAAAGAAAGAATATTTCTAATATCAGCGCCACGCCAGGTATAAATTGATTGATCGTCATCTCCGACAACACAGATGTTTTTATGTGATTTTGCAAGTAAATAAGCAAATTGATATTGAACAAAATTTGTATCCTGATATTCGTCTATCAGTATGTAATGAAATCTTTTTTGATATTTTTTTAAAACCTCGGGATATTTTTGAAAAATGTTAACTGTATATAGAAGTAAATCATCAAAATCAAGTCCATTATTATCCAATAAATATTTTTGATAATTTGCAAAGATTGAACCAACTACTTTTGAGTAATAAGAGTGTTCATCAATAGAATAATTCTTATAGTCTATAAGGTTATTTTTTTGTGTGGAAATAATTTCTAAGATTCGTTTTGCCGGGAAGTTTGTATCAGGCAATTCTAATTTTTTAATTACTTTCTTCATAATACGAAGCTGATCATCTTCGTCAAAAATAGTAAAATTTGAAGTTACAGGAAGATACTTTGATTCCACTCGCAAAATTCTGACACACATAGAATGGAATGTTCCTATCCAGAGATTTCGAGTAGAAATTTCATCTCCTAAAAGGGGTTTTAGTCTTTCCTTCATCTCATTTGCTGCTTTATTGGTGAAAGTAACAGCAAGAATATTGTATGGATTAACTTTTATTTCGGAAATAAGGTATGCTATACGATGAACAATGCATCTGGTTTTTCCACTACCCGCTCCAGCAAGGATCAGAACTGGTCCCTCTGTGCATAAGACAGCTTCTTTTTGTTCGTTATTTAAAGGAGATAAAATCTTAGTTTTTAATATCATAAATTAATATGAACGAGTTATTTAGTTATTGGTTTTGAAAGGTGTCCTTCTAAAGTATCTGAAAAAACTATGTATGAGGATACTTTGAACCATCTATAGTGAAGATCATACCATGCATCTTCTATAGAATAAGTTGTATCATGTTCTGTTGAAAGCTTATCATATTTACCATAATATTCTATAGCACCATATACATAATATCCATCAGCAAAATATATACTATCATTTTCTATTTCAATCCCAACATTCCATGTTAGCATCCAATTGTAAATCCATAAAGAATCTATACTTGGTGGGCTGAAAATTTCTGGATTTCCTATGGGATCCAAAGGATTACTTCTATCCAGAGAACATGAGATTAAGGTTATTAAAGCGATAATTAGAAATATTAATAATTTTTCTCTCATAAGTCTAGAAATTAATACTAATGCCTTTTGGGCTAACTGAAATTTCGGCATTTTTATATTTAAGTGTTAGCATTTCCCAAAGATTGCGATTATAATTTTCAGTTGCTTGAACTACATCTAAAATAGTATATGCCCATACAATGGCACAAAATCCAAGAAGAATTTGAGAAGTCCTATATGAAGAATTTGCATCTGTATAATATTGGTTAATAACATCTATTTGGTTTGCTTTTTTATACTTATCATACATATCCATAGATTTATCATAATAATAAAATGAACTACCAGCTAAAAATATTTGCAATCCCAAAAGCACTTGTCCTTTTGTATAGCTTTTTGCAGAAAAATGTCCCCAACCAGGAGCTAAAAGGGATTTTAGACAGTTTGCAAAATGAGATTGCCTTTTCTCTTCATATAATTCATAGATTTTTAATTCATGTTGAAATTTTTCACGAGCTTGTTTCCATTCCAAAGCAGAATTCCAACCATATTTGTTATTTATTGGTATGATAGAATGCCTTTTCTCACTATTATCAATCAAGTCTGTATTTTCATCAAATGCAAAAATGTTATTTGCGAAAAGTGATATTGTTGAAATTACTACTATAAAATTGAATAGATAGATTTTTTTCATATGAAAATCTCTTTTTTTAGCCACGAACTACACGAACTAACACGAACAAAATCCTATTTATAAAATTAAACTTTTTTGAATTATTAATAATTTTCATCCTCCTTTGTGTTCACAACAAGTCGGGATTGATTTGTGTGTTTCATTTGAAAAAGTCCTCTGTGTCTTTATTCAATGGCATAATAGCACCTGTTTCCAATTTAACAAGCCAGAATAGGAAATAATTTTTATCTGGTGTGATAATAGAGTATCTTACTTCATAACTATTTTTTGCAGGTGAACGGAAGACCTGCCAGGGAGTAATTTTAATGTCTTTACGAGAATATTTCTTTAAAGATTCCTCTCCAATTTCAGATATTTTCTTAATTATCATCCCTTTTTCGTATTTCTCAAGGAGTTCTAAGGCATATTTTTCTGGATTAGTTGTAATTCTAATCCAAATATATGCCTGATTGATTTTTTCTTCAATAGAAGGGATATTATCAAACTGGTAAGCCTGTGTATAAATATCCTTTGCTTTCTGATATTCTTTATCTTCGAAATGTTTATCACCTTTATTGACTAATTCAGTAGCTTTTTTTATATTTTCAGCAATTTCTTTGGCATAACTGATTTTTTCCAAAGCCAATTCATAATATTCAATTATATTTAAAGTTTTTTCATAAGAAGCAATAGCTTCACCGATTTTTCTTTGTGCTAATAGATCATCACCATTTTCTATATGGATTATGCAAATCTGTTTTAGTTTTTCTACAACTTCAGGAGCCAATTGGGTATTATATAATTCGGCTTGACGAAAATTCTGCTCTGCTTCCAATAATTTACTATTCATTAATAAATTTTCTGCCAATGAGAAGTAAACATTACCAATAAGCAATTTTATTTCGTTTTTGTAGTTGGCTGGATATTTTAAATATATGAATAATATTTCCAAACAAGAGTTAAATTCGTTATTTTTCCATTTTTTCTTAACATCTTCAATAAAATCTGGCACATACTGATTAACAATCATTTTAGATAATTGAAAGGATTCACTTTCTGGAAAGTTATCTTGTATAGATTGAAATATTTTATATGATATTTCGGAATTATTTTTCACTTCGAATTCAATCTTGATTTTTGTGTATAGAATTTCTGGTGTAAGTTCAGAATCCCAGAGATTATCAATTATGAAATCAAAATAATTATAGGCAGTATTATACTTTTTCTTTTCAATATAATGTGTTGCAATTTTATAAAAACAATTATCTAAGAGGCTGTCAGCTTTATCAGAATTTGCAAGAAAAAATAGATCAGCTGCTGCCTTATAATCTTTTTTCTCCATTTCTCTTGAGCCTAATTCATAATAACATTCAGAACGATAAAGTTGTGCTTTAACTTGCAGGGCTGGATTACCTTTTTGTACGATAGAATTATTAAATTGCTCAATTGCGGATTTATAGTTTTTTTGTTTATATGTTTTGAGGGCAGTTTTATATGGAATATTAGTACAGGATAAAATGAGAGGTATAAGAAATATGTATAAAAACTTTTTCATATCTTTGTTTTAGAAGGTATATCTTTTTGTTTCTTGCGTAATTGATTTTGTGATATTACAATAGGAATATTGTCTAATTTCCCACCAAAGAATAAAAACACCGTTGCAAAAATTATTGTGGTAGCTAATGTTAAATATTGATTATTTGCTTCAAAGACTATTACAGTTATCAGGACAATTAAAATGTTAATAAGATAGACCATTACTGCAGTAATTCTTACAGAACCTGTAGCTGTTCCGATACGATGGGTTGAGTGGTCTTTACCACCTTCAAGTATGTTTCTTCCATCTCTCTGGCGAGTAAAACTTACTAATGAAATATCAAAAATTGCGTAAGAAAGTAATAAAATTGGTAATAGTGATGTGAGATTCACTGTGGAATTTATAATAACTATTTGATTTAGTAATGCAATACCCAGAACTGCGAGAGTATAGCCTATTAGCATACTTCCAGCATCACCAAGAAAGATTTTTGCAGGATGAAAATTGTGAACGAGAAATCCGAGACAAGACCCTATGAAAATAACCGATATAAGCGAAAGAAAATGATTATGTGATAAGATTCCTATTGCAAAATAACCTGCGCCCAAGATAGCTGCCATACCAGCAGTAATTCCATCCATATTATCTAAGAAATTAAGTGCATTCATCAAGCCAACCATCCAAATAAGTAATATAGGAACAGTAATAAATGCAGAACCTAAAATATTGGTCATTTTTGTGCCAAAAATAAATAGTAATGCTATAATAGATTGGATAATGAATTTTAGATATGGACTCATCCTAAAATGGTCATCATATAATCCAAGAAGACAAACAAGTAACAATCCAATATAGAAATAAGATATTTCTCTAATTTGAGGAACTAAATCATAACAAATATAATTAGAAGCAATTAGAGAGATAATCATACCGATAAGAATTGCTATTCCTCCTAATAGAGGTGTGGGCTTAGTATGAAATTTTCTTTCTTCCGGTTTATCGATAAAATTGAGTCTAATTGCTATTTTTCGTATCTGATAAGTAAAAAAATAGACAAACAGAAATGAGAAAAAAAACAAAATAAAATGATACATCTAATTTTTAAACCTCTTATAATTTATTGAAACCAAAAATGTTAAATTTTTATGTCAATAATTTTGTTACACCATAAAGATAAATTCTGATTGAAATAAAAGATTGACGAAAAAAATTATTAAAAAATTATTTGAAAAATTTATATGAAAATTAAAAGGAAAAAATTCGTAATAACAATTGATGGACCTGCCAGTTCTGGTAAGAGCACAACTGCAAAAATGTTGGCTAAGAAATTAAATTGTATATATATTGATAGTGGCTCAATGTATAGAGCAGTTGCTCTCTATTTAAAAGATAATAGTATTGATTTAGAGAATGAGAATGCACTTAAAGAAGTATTATATGAAATTAATATCGAAATACTTTACAAACCAGAAAAGAATGAGAATGCTATTTTTTTAAACGGGAAAGATGTATCAACGAAGATTCGAAATTCTGAAATTACTAATTATTCTTCAATTATAGCAAAAAAGAAGATTATTCGTGAAAGGATGGTTGAACTTCAAAGAAAGATGGCTGAAACTCAATCAATAATAATGGATGGCAGAGATATTGGTACAGTTGTATTTCCAGATGCAGATTTCAAATTCTTTTTGAAAGCTTCTATAGATGAGAGAGCAAAAAGAAGATTTCTTGAAATGAAAGATAAATCCGCCAGCTCCGAAACGGAGTCCCGATTTAGTCGGGTCTGGCGGATGGATAATATTTCATTAGGAAAAATTAAAAAAGACCTAAAGTGGCGTGATAGGACAGATAGTAATAGAGAGATTTCTCCTCTTAAAATGGCTAATGACGCAATTGAAATTGATACAACCAATCTCACAATTGAAGAACAGACTCAAAAAATATTGGATATTTTAAAATATGAAATTACATTATAAGTTTATACAAATATTAATATTATTTACAATGAAGGCTTTCTTGAATTTGAAAGTTATTGGATTGGAAAAACTTAAATTTACAGAAGGTGGTATAGTTTGTGCAAATCATCAGAATGCACTCGATCCATTTTTTTTAGGTTCTGTTTTACCAATTGAATCTTTTTTTCTAGCAAAGTCAGATTTATTTAAAAATAAGATTATTAGTAGCATTTTCAAATCTGTTAATGCAATACCTATTAGAAGATATAGATTTTCTGGAAGTAGCATTAAAAAATGTGAAGAATTACTAAGAAACAAGAAGATACTTATAATTTTTCCTGAAGGAAGTAGAAAATCTTTTACTGCAAAACCAGGTATTGCACGAATTGCGTTGGCAACTAATGCAAAGATTTTTCCAGTTAAAATTTTGAATATTAAAATGTTCAAAGAATGTTTCTTTCGAAAGAAACATTTGACTTTTATTTTCAAAAAACCTTTCTATCTTGAACAATATAAAACTATTGAGAATAAGAGACCTGATTATAAAAAATTTGCCCAGAAGATTTTAGATATTATTAATAGTATTAAAGATGATGAAGATTAAAGTAGCTCAGCATTCTGGTTTTTGCTTTGGTGTAAAAAGAGCAATTCAAATTGCACTTAAAACTGCTCAACAAAATAAAAAGGTAGCAACATTTGGTCCGATTATACATAATCCTCAAATGGTTTCATATTTAAAAAAACAAGGTATCGGTTCTATAGATGATATTGATGAAATTACTGATGAGACAATAATTATCCGCTCTCATGGGATTACATCTGATGATTATGAGAAGTTATTGAATAAAAATGTAAAGCTTGTTGATGCAACCTGTCCTTTTGTAAAGTTGGCTCAGGAATATGCTCAAAAATTAACAAAAGAAGATTTTCAACTTATTGTATTAGGTGAAGAAAATCATCCTGAAGTAGAGGCTCTTTTGAGTTATGTTGACGATAGTGCTATTGTTGTAGAAAATCCTGGTGAACATTTTGATCTACCAAAGGATAAAAAAATTGGTTTAATTGCTCAAACAACCCAGAGTGAAGATAAATTTGAAAAACTGTCTGTCAAATTGCTCAGGAAATATAAGGAATTGTATATAGTAAATACTATTTGTCATGCAACATTACTAAGGCAGGGATCAACAAAAGAATTAGCTCATAATGTTGATATTATGATTGTAATTGGTGGTAAAAATAGTGCGAATACTACTCGTCTTGCAGAGATTGCTAAAACAGAAAAATGTATAACTTTTCATATTGAGACTGCTGAAGAATTGAAGGATGAATGGTTTAAAAATATTGACACAGTTGGAATAACTGCTGGTGCTTCTACCCCAGAATGGATAATCAATGATGTAAAAAAAAGAATTGTAAAAATAAAAAAAATTAAAGGAAAGCATAATTAAATAGGATCATTGAGTAAAACAGAAAGAAACTGATCCCAGTGAAATAGAAAAAATGTTTCACGGGACAGGTGTAAACTGAAATAATAATTCAGTCTAAATCAATGAAAAATAAATTCAGTTTAAATCAGTTTTTTCAGTCTAAATCAATGAAAAAAAGAGGAAAAAAAAGTAAATGTCATAAATAGGCATCCTCGATAAAAATTGGAGGAAGTATGGATGATAATGTAAAGGTAAAAGAAACCAAAAAAGCAAAAACATCAGAATTAAAGGAAAAGAAGGAGAAAGAAAGTAAGAAAACCGTTAATAATTTAGAAGTAAAAAAGGAAAAGAAATTAAAACCAAAGATTTCAGAAGAATCATCAAAAAAACCTCAAACATCTAAGAGAGCAAAATTAAGTACCATCAAAGAAAAAGAAGAAAAGGATAGAAAGAAGGATTCTGCAAAAATTACTAAGAAAAAAACCAAAGATGTAGTTCAAAAATCTTCTACTAAAGAGAAAAAAACTGATAAGAAAGAAAAGGAAGTTGTTAAAAAATCTTCACTTAAAAAAGTTGATAAAAAGGATAAGGGAGTTAGAACTGAAAAAAAGAAACAAGAGCCACTTGCTGAACAGAAAATTGAATCAGAAATAGAAGATTCTATTCAAGCTGGAAAAGTTAAGGTTTCTGAAGCATCCTCGGTTGAAAGTCAAATTAAGATGTATGAAAAGACAATGGAAACAGTTAAATCTGGAAATGTTGTTGAAGGAACAATCATTCGTGTGGATTCAAGTGAAGTCATGATTGATATTGGTTTTAAAGCAGAGGGTATAATCCCAATTTCTGAATTTGAAGATCCTGAAGAGGTTCAAGTTGGAAATAAAATCTGGGTATATATAATAAGAAAAGAAAACAGACAGGGAAGACCTCGTTTATCAAAGAAAAAAGCTGACCTTCAACGGCATTGGGAAGAATTAACAGAATGTTATAACAATGACAAGAAGATTTCAGGAAAAATTATAAAAAGAGTAAAAGGCGGTATGATTGTTGATTTTAATTCCATTAGTGCCTTTCTTCCAGCATCTCATATCTCAACGAAAACCCTTCCGAATTTAGATCATCTGGTAGGAGAAGATTCTGATTTTAAAATTATTAGCTTTAATCGTGAAAAAGAGAATATTGTACTTTCACGAAAGCTCGTGTTAGAAGAAGTGCTTAATAAGAAAAAATCCGGTCTTTTAGAAAAATTAGAAGAAGGAATTGAAATTGATGGTGTGGTAAAAAATATTATGGAATATGGTGTTTTTGTTGACCTTGGTGGAATAGATGGTCTTCTTCACATTTCTGATATGTCCTGGGGTCATATTAATCATCCTTCAGAAATGCTTAATATCGGAGATAAGATTAAGGTGAAAATCCTCTCTTTTAATAAAGAGAATGAAAAAGTATCATTAGGATTAAAACAGTTAGTGCCACATCCCTGGCAAAATATTGAGATAAAATATCCTGAAGGTTCAAAGGTTGAAGGTAAGGTTACAAATATCACAAATTATGGAGCTTTTATTGAACTTGAAAAAGGTGTTGAAGGTCTTATCCATATTTCTGAGATGTCATGGACAAAACAGATTACACATCCCAAACAGTTGCTTAAAGTTGGGGATGGGGTTAATGCAATTGTTCTTTCTGTTGATAAGGACGAACATCGTATATCTTTAGGTTTAAAACAGGTTGAACCCAATCCGTGGCTTACTATTGATGTTAGACATCCTATCGACTCAAAGATAACTGGAAAAATTAAGAATATTACTAATTTTGGTGCTTTTATGGAGGTGGAGAGAGATATTGATGGATTGATACATATTTCTGATCTATCCTGGACTAAACGCATTCTTCATCCGGGTGAAGTTCTAAAAAAAGGTCAGGAGGTTGAAGTGGTCATTCTCTTAATTGATAAAGTTATGCAAAGAATCTCTCTTGGGATTAAACAATTAAAACCTGACCCATGGAAAAATATTGAAAAGGATTTTCCAATTAATTCTGAACATAATGTGAAAATTATAAAAATAATTCCAAAAGGTGCGTTGATTTCTGCAACAGAGGGAATTGAGGGTTTTATCCCAACTTCTCATCTTGGGATTCCCGGATTAGAAAATTCTGAACTTGCATTTGATATTGGTGAAGAATTACCTGTAAAAGTTATTGAAGTTGATAGTGAAAACCGAAGATTGATATTTAGTGTTAAAACCTTCTTCTTTGGTCGTGAGGAAAAGGAAGTTAATGATTTCGTCTCTGCCCATCTTGATAAGATTAAAGCAAAGCGAAAAGAAAGAGAAATAAAATCAAAAGAGGGAAAAGAAGCCGCTGAAAAGAAATAAAAAAAACTTGTAAAATTCAAGTAAAAATTAGATTATTGGGAAGGAGTAAAAAAACTTCTTCCCTTTTTATTTAAAAACCGGGAATTTTGCCATAACAGGTCTATGGTCAGAAATAGTATCAAAGTAATTATATATGAAGTCATCCAATCGTAAAGTTTCTATACTGCCATTACCGAATTCATCAAAACAATCTTTTGAAATCAAAATATGATCTATTAGACTATAATATGGATAATGAGGCCAGGAAGCGTAATATTGATTTCCAGCAATAGGCCAGGTTAGAAATTTATAATTTGTTGAATCAGCGATGAATACATTGAAAGAATTTTCATCTTTAGGATCGTCTATTTCATCATTCCAATCACCTGCAACAATGTAGTCTTTTTCCTCTTCTGTGGAAACTTTTTCATCAATATAATTTTTTAATGAACAGGCAGCTGCTCTACGCCTATCAATCTCTTCCCACCAGCCACCTGATTTTAGATGGATAATTATTAAGTTAAAATCAAAAATATTATCATTAAATTCAGATTTGATTTCCAAAAGTAAAGGGGGTCTTGTAAATGCATACCAGTCTCCCCAAAATAGCTGACTGCACGATTTAATTTCAACAATATCCTTCTTATAGATTATTCCTGTTTTTAGATAGTAACCATTATAAGTATCTTCGGAATATAAACCCTCATATTCAGATAAATTTGCAACCATTTGATTAAATGAGTTTGTATCTGTTATTTCTTGAATGGCAAAGATATCAACTTCTGAATCTTTGATGATTTTTTCTACTTTATTGATGGTTGTTTGTCCTTCTTTCGGGAATTCCTGGATATTCCAGGTAACTATTTCTAAAGTACTTTCTTCCCCAAATACGAGAAGACTATCATCATCATCATCATCATTTGTAATTGGATTGCTTTTCCCACAGTTTATAAGACAAAGTATGCAACATACAATTACTAGAAATTTTAAATCTTTCATAAAATTATTTATCATTGTTTTTAATCTTAATTTTTTTGTGTTTTTTTGTTCACCCTTTTCATCCTTCGCAGTCCCGATGATCCCCGATTCCTGAGCTCGTCAGGAACGGGCTTAATCGGGGAGGGACGGAGAACGGGTGTGCTTTTTGCCTGCCGGGGCGTAGCGTAGCGAAGACTGGTGGCAAATATCAATTACCAATGTTTTCTGTCCGAATGACGGAATTTCAAATCAGGCAATTTCTTTGCACTAATCTGAAATCTGTATGACCAATACTCACCAGATTTACTCCAGGTAAATCTTAATTGCCAGCAATGCAAGTCCCTATATATGTTTATACTTTGAGAAATTAATTTATGTTCCTTAAAATTATAATAATTCTTATAATCAATACTCCAATTTTTAGTCAAGTATAATTGTAAGTGATTATGAAGGTCTGCTGTGTATTCACCAGCTTTATTATTTCCGTAGCCAAATTTCATAGTAAGATCCCAGGGCTTTTGAAGTATTTTTATGTCATCAATACTGTTAGATATATTTTTTTCTGGGTTTGGTCGTTCATTTACATTTCTTTCAAATTTGTGGTAAGGAAAGTAATCAAAATATGACAGGTCACTACCAATGAAAAGATTTAAGTAAACTTTATAAGAATAGTCTTTCATTTTCAGTGAAGGATAATCTTGAGTACAAGAAAAATTTGTATTGAGATTTAGTTCGGTGGGACCAGTTTCCACATTAAGGGTCATAATTTTGCCATAATGTTTGATATCGCTAAATCCTGTTGGTTTTTTCTCAAAATCGTAACTGAAGGAAGATGTTAATGAAAAGAGATTATTTAATTTTTTTATTTCTTTGCTTTTATCCAGAATTTTTGCCTGGAGTTTGTTTACAACAGAAAATGAAAGTTTTTCAGATTTACCTGCTTTACTAATTGTAATTGGCGAGAAAGAATAAAATCTATCATTTTTAGAGAAATCAGGATGCATTGTATAAGTTACTTTTGGAGTAAATATATGTCGGATTGCCTTAAGACCTTTTGTATTGAAAGTGAAAATCCCATATAATGGGGCAGAAGCAGAAGTGCTGCTGTTATAATCATATCCTCTTACAAGTTTATTATTATCTTTGTCTTTATCTGCCCAGATTTCATTATATTTGATATATTGGTAAAATTTGAGAACTTTTAAAATTTTACTTTCATATATTAATGAAATTTTATGTTTAATACCTTCCCTATGTTGAGAGATGATATTACCATTTTCATAAGTATCATGAAAAAATAGTTCAGAAAAATTTGGTGATTGTTTATTTATTCCAGCCTTGTGAATTAAATATCCATTATAAGATAAGTAAAAATTATCCCACCAGTTTGCAAATTCTTCTTTATCTTTATCAAATAATTGAGAGATTCGTCGTTGATACATTTGAAAGGATGCAGAGGGTAAATTTAGTGTAATTTTATCTTTGTTTGTTGATGATGATCCTTTCTTATAATCATTATAATATCTAAAATCTCCATAGATATTAAAATTAACATATCCTGCTCTTTTTGAGAAATATATTTTTGAATAGAGAGTTCTATTGCTATCAACTAACTCTTCTTTGTAATCCAGAGTAGTATTGAAATTGTTGGTTCCTTTCTTTTGTGTATAGTATAAATACGAATGTAAAGTTTTATCCATTCGCACTTCTTTATCCTCGCTTGTCTTTCTTAC
>JAGMCF010000295.1 GCA_023129415.1 Candidatus Cloacimonadota bacterium | reverse complement strand
TATTTTATCCCTTCTATTTGGTTGCCATAAATCATTTTTCCCAAATGCAAAGGAGAAAATAAATAGAGCTAATATTGTAAATGTAATAATCTTTTTCATTCTTCCTCCAGTTTTTAATTTTTACATTTGTTAAGATTCTTTACTATCAAAAGTTTGTCCGCTAGTCATTTATTTTTTCAGCAACTAGCGGACAAACAATTATTGTTTCTATAGAGTTTGTTTATCTTACCAGTAACATTTTCTTAGTAATAGAAATGTTACCTGTTTCCAATTTATAGAAATAGATACCTGAACTCAAATTTTTCACATCCCAGATAAGTGAATGATTTCCTACTGTTTCATGATTATCAACCAGAGTTTCAACCAATTGACCTCTTGCATTATAAATTTGCAGTTTCATATTATCTGATTTCTGTAAGTAGTAACTAATAGATGTAGTTGAACTAAATGGATTTGGATAGTTCTGGTTTAATTTAATTATTGAAATATCAGATATAGGGTCATCAGCTGAAGAACTTGTCAATGTAAAGTTTACAGTAGTTGCTACTCCTGCATAGACTCTTACTCCATTTACAGTATGCTCAGTATAACCATCTAAAGTTGCTGTCATATTATAAAATCCTGCTGCAATAGGCATTTCGTAATTACCAATATCATTGGGATATACTGGGGTATTATTAAGTGGAGTTGTAAGGGATATCTTTACATCTTGAACATTTCCTGAACCACCGACTAATGTAACCAAACCCTGGATACTACCGGGTGTGGGAAATTTAATCTTTAAGCAGCTGTAGTTAATCTGACCACCATTGAAAAGTCCTTGTCCATGAACATAAGAACCATAAGAATTATCATCCATATAGTATATATAGATTTGTCCCCAATCGTCTCCAAGATCAACAATCTGATCACAGACATAGGGATATACTGTGATTTCATCAAGGAAATTATAATCTGGATAGTAGATATCAGTAAGTTCAATTGGTTCTGACCAAGTTCTCCCGTTATCACTGGAGACAGAGATATAGATAATAGGATGTTCCAGGTAGTTTGGGTCAGCTCCTGGCCATCCCTCTATGACCTTTTTGTGCTCACTTGCATCAGCCCACATCTGCAGCATCCAATTATTATCTAAATTAACTGCTTGCTTTTGAGTATTTTCGTGGAATATTGAGGCTTCACTTGGATACTCACTATAGCCAACAAACATATAAAATAATGTATCCCCTGTTACCGGGTCAATTTCCCAGGGAACACTATGTCCTGATAATGGGTCTATACCGGGCATTTCCGGAACTTCGTGGAAGGAGAAATCATGCCCATTCCATACAACCTCTGCTTGGGGTAGCATATCCATTCGCCAAGTACCTTGAGGATCTTCCCACCAATACATTTGCATATAAGGCATATGCAAGTTTCCTTCTGAATCATAAAGTGAAGTATAATGCCAGCCAGTCATATCAACATTAAAATAGTCAACATCTGGTTCCGGTATAGCTTCTACTTGATAGAAATAGTCTGTAGGTCCATCTGAATAGAGATTAGAATCCCAGGTTTCACCATAGTCATAGGATTCCCATACAAAGAGACCTTCATCAACTGGCATATCACCCATGTCGCCAGAAAGCCAGGCAGCATCGCCAAAAAATGCAACTCTTCCAGGATTAGTGTAATCAATACCAAATGTTTGGAAAGGACGGCAATGTTTTGGACGCCAATCTGTAAATACAGTTACTTCATCCCAGTTTGCAAGGTCAAGAATAGGGGTCATATCCATACTATTATAATTTTCAACATCAATATACATAATTCGGGTATCCTCTATGGGTAATGTAGTTCCTGGGACATATGCAGAGTTGTTTGCTAAATGATAAATCCTGACATAGTCATCACCGAGAGGAGAGGGTCCAATTTCCAAACGAGGCCAGATATACTCATTATCTCCTACCCGGGGGATTATTGTTGGTGTTGCCCAGAATCCAGGAATCTCTATCAAGTCATAATCATCATAAGTAATTGTGGTTTCAAGTAAGTCATCTGGTGGGACATCCGCATCTTCATGCCAGCCTGCAACACAGTCTCCTGTTGCTGGATGAATTGCAATACCACCATAACCCTGCCAGCGATCATAAGTTGTAATAGTTCCCCAGTCAACAAGATCACAGTTAGAATCAAGATATGCCCAATACTGTCTACGATTGAGAGTAGTACTTGGTCTGCCAAAGAATGCTATATAGGTCCCATCACCCCATTCAGTCTGAATCCGAATAGGATGACTATTATAACTACCAGGCATATAATCGTACCAACTCGTCATAATTGTGGTTGGGAATTGTAGAAATTCGTAATCAGGAACTGGTGTATTATTACGACCAAGGTTATAAGCAGGAATGAGATTTTCTAAGTCATAAGTTATCTCAACAGGTATACATTCTTTTCCACTTGGTTGTTGAAAATCAT
>JAGMCF010000294.1 GCA_023129415.1 Candidatus Cloacimonadota bacterium | reverse complement strand
AATTTGTTACAGCAAAATCTGTTGGAGCAAAAAGTATTTGTGATATATGATCTGTAACAATCCTATTTATTTCTTCGGGCATTTTTTTATTATAACTTCGCAATCCTGCTTCAATATGAACTACTGGAATATGCAGTTTTATTGCTGCAAGCACCCCTGCTAAGGTTGTATTCGAATCACCATAAACCAATACAAAATCACATTCTTTTTCCATTAAAATCTTTTCAATCTCTATTAACATTTTACCAGTTTGGTCACCATGGAAATCTGAGCGAATACCTATGAAATAGTCTGGTTTTGGTAATTTGAGATCATCAAAAAATATTCCAGACATATTGTTATCATAATGTTGTCCCGTATGAATTACAATTTCCTTAATACCAGCTTCTCGAAGTTTTTGAGAGACAATTGTTGATTTGATTAATTGAGGACGAGTTCCAATAATTGTTATTATTTTCATTAATAATTTTACCTAATCCTTCAAAAGCTCATTATAAAGTTTATATAATTTATTTTGCTCGATTTCCCAATCATATTTATCTAGGACTGCTTTCTTTCCATTCTCACTCATTTGTCTCAACATTTCAGGACGAGAAAGCATAAAAAGAATTTTGCGAGAAATCTCTCTTGGTTTTAGTGGATTTGCAGTCAAACCACAATTGTTTCTATCGATTATCCTTTTCCAAAGAGGAAAGTTTGATACTAAAACAGGTAAGCCTAACATCATATATTCGAAAATTTTTGTTGGAAAGCTGTTTAAATAATTTTTGTGAGGATGCAAAAGTGCAATCCCAATTTTAGCTTTTCTTATTTCCTTGATTGCATCCATAAGTGGCATTTTTTCTTTTATTAAAATATTTTTTTCTAATTTATTATCACGAATTTCATTAAAAATTTTATCTCGAAAACCTTCTTGTTTAAATATGGTGCCAATAACAATCATTTTAAAGTTATCATTTTTTTCTCTTATAATTTTTGTAACTTCAATGAGTTCAAAAATTCCTCTAATCTTATTAATCCCTCCCAAATAAACAAGATCATAAATTTTTCTTTCAGAGTTTTTTTGAAGACCAACAAATATTGGGTAATTCTTTATAATTACTGAATTTTTTGTAAATATTTCTTTATAAGAATCTTCAGCAATAATTAATCGGTCAAATATATTTTCTGAAATTTTGGACAAAAGGTTAAAAACAAAATAGAAACTTAATCTAATTATTAGTGGTATCCATTTTTTTGTTTTAATCGTTACGAAATAATTTTCATGAATATCAAAAATCACCTTTTTCTTAAGCAATAATTTTAGGTAAAATCCCATTAAAATTAGTTCGGGATCATGGAAGTGGAAAATGTCAGCATCTGACTTTTTTATTCTTTTCCAGAGTTCTTTTCTAATCTGCTTTCTATCAGAAAATTTTTCCCATTGTGGAAGTCCAAAAATCTGTATATTCTTTTCTTCTTTAAAAACAAAATTTGCTGGAGCATGAAGATCAATATCATACCTTCTTGCTAAGGATATAGCTTCTTTATGAAAAATTCTAATATCATCCCACTGATGAACGGATGAAAACATAAATATTTTGTGTTTCTTTTTCGTAGGTTTATAATTATTTTCTTTGGTTAAGCCTAAAATTTTTAAATCAATTTTATTTCTCTCTTCCCAGTCTATAAAATGTTCATTTGCTGTTTGTGTTATCCTTCTTTCAATTAAATCCTTATCTTTATTAGATTGCTCCAACTGCATAATAATATTTGCTGAGTCCAAATATTTAGATTCTTCAAGTAGGAAAGCATTATATTTATTTATAAGTAAGTTATTAAAACAAGGTTGATTGAGACTTAAGATTATTTTGCCAAGATGCATCGCTTCAATTAAGGCATTTCCAAGATTGGAACTTTCAAAAAATGATAGAAAGTATTCGGATGATTTTACCCATTGTAAAGATTGTGAACGGTTAACAGATCCTAAAAAATGCACCTTATTATTAATGTTTAAATGATTAGTAAGTTTCATTAAGTTATGTTTTTCCTTACCATTACCAAGTATAATAAGATGAAAATTCAATCCAAGTTCATTAACTTTTTTACATACTTTGATACCCCTTTCAACCCTTTTCCACTTTTCAAGCCGAGCAGAATAACAACCAAGGATTGTATTATAATTGATACTCAATGCATTCTGTATATAGCTTTCAGAAAAAGGCTTAATCCTACATAGTTGTTTTTTATTAACACCATTTTTCAAAAAATGAAAATTTTTAGTTACTCCCAAAGCTTTTGCAATAATATCACCTTCTGTACCATCATCAGTAACGATAAGTCCGTTAGTAGGTAATACCCAACTTAAATATTCAAGAGGATGTTTTAATAATAATTTATATTTAGCAAAAAGGGGTTTATTGGTATTTAATTTATATGCAAAAAAGGAACCAAATAGTCTTCGATAGTTTGGTATTTTATATATTATAGAAAGAATTCCTACGATTGCGCTATAATTTCCGAATCCATAAATAAATTTATAATTATTATTTCTAACAAATTTATCCGATAATTTAATAAGTTTGAACACTGCGGGGATTAATCCAAACCTTGAATTAGTTGAGATTGGTACATAAAATAGTTTCAAATTTTTGAAAGAACGATGCTTTCTTATTATTTTTTCCTTGCTAACAATTATCATATCAATATCTAAATCTCTTTTTAATAAACAGGTAATTGCATTATAAAAAGCAGGCATCCCTGAATGATTATCTTTACCTTGTATAAAAAGAGGTTTCATTCCAGACCAGAGTGGTGTAATAATTAAAATTTTATCAGTAAAATCTCTCATTTTTATTCTATTTTTTGATGGTTATCAAAGACGATTCCATTACATAAATCCTAATTATAACTTATTTTCAATCAAGTTTAAGTAAATGGAAATATATTGTTTAACTATTTGTTTTGACGTGTAATTTTTCAAAACAAATTCTCTGCCAATATTGTTAGGCTTGTTTTGATTATTTCTTAAATTTAAAATCTCATTTTCCACATCATCGAAATTTCTTTTTACATGAATGCAATGTTGAATTGGATAAGTCCCGATCACATAACGACCATGTGCCAACATTTCTAAAACCATTCCAGACAAACCGTCATGTTCAGTCAGTCTTAAAAGGACAGTTGAATTATCATAATACTCTAAAATATCATCTTGAGAAGGGATAAATTTCATGTTTGGATATTGTTTATCAAACTTATGATTTGATGCTAAAATATAAAATAATATATTTTTATGCTTTTTCGCTAATTTATAAATAATTTCAGAACCATAGAAACTTTCTCTAAAAGTAGGAAGGTATGTTAATATTGTAAATTTCTCAGGCATTTCTTTTGGTGGATTGATAAAATTTTTCTCCTCGATGGCATAGACTGTTGGGAGAAGTTTTGATTTGATGTTAATTGATTCTAATTCCTTTATCAACCAGCGAGCATTTGCAAAATGATGCATTCTAAGTATACCGTACATTAATTGAGATCTAATATTTCGAAGTGTGTTCTGTCTTTGAATTGCTCCTAATACATCTGATCCTACCCAATGTTTTATAAATTTTGTCCCTTTTATCCTTAATAGTAAGAACCTATTTTTCCAGTGTGATCCCATTATATGAACAATATTAAGTCTATGAAAATTCATTGATTGTTTATTAGAAAAATCAATTGCAAAAAATATATTACTGTATTTATTGATATACTTAGTAGCTAATGAACACCAGTGTTTTATGCCAAAGAAGCCAACAGAAAATTTTCGTTTATTCAATATCTTTCCTAGATATCTTTTATGATTTTTTGAATTTAGCTGGTATAAAATCCAAAAAATCATCTATTTTTGGAATAATAATCTCTTTATACTTAATGTCAGGATAATGTTTTTTATAAAATATAATCAACAAAATTGAACTAATAGTATATGATATAGAAGATGCCAAGGCTGCTCCTTTTATACCTAAAGAAGGAATTAATAATATATTAAGAAGGATATTTGAAACCATAACGAATAATGAGCTATACATTGCATACTTCGTCCAACCTTTACCTGCTAATTCTGTAGATAGTACTTTCCCAATGGATAGGAAAACAATACCTGGGAGCAAAAAAATAAATGCAGATATAGAAGGATTGAATTGGTTACCAAATAATATAGGAAAAATCCATCTTGCTAAGAAAGCAAATAAGATGGCTAAAATAATCAGAAAAGAAAAATTTATCCGGCAGAGTTTCAGTGTAATTTCATTTGATTTATCCGAACTTATAGATACAGGAAAAAGAGCAAATATGGAAGACTTTACAAAAATCCACAAACTTTCACCAACAATTACCGATACAGAATAAAAACCCACTTCTTTAGCTCCTAATAAATAAGCCACAAAAATCATATCAATTCTATAATTAAAATAAGTTGCGAGATTTGCAATATATGGTTTAAATCCATATTTTAACGATCTGGATAAAAGATTTGTATCAAATTTTCTAATTTTTATTTTAATAAATTTTAAAATGTATATTATTCCCAATGAATAGACAATAATATTTGATATCAATAGGTTTCTTACATTTATAAAATGGGATAGAAGTAAGCATATAATCAATATTAGAAGACCAATTCTGAGAATTAAGTTTATTTTGTTCGCTACTATTATTTTATTAAGTCCAACAATAATTCCACTTAGGATATTAATTGAAATTGCTAAAGGGATTAGGATTAATATTAATATGTATAAATTCATACTTTTTGTGAAATGAAAAATATTGTTTGCAAGATATAAAATTATAATAACAGTTAAAGAAATCCCTACAATATAATATAATGAATTTGAAATGATTTTATTGATTGAAAAATCTTTTTTTGCTATAAAATATGTGTTAGCTAATTTTAACCCAAATGTTCCAGATAGTAAAACAAAAGAAGGGATTAATATTAATAATGAATAAATTCCTTTCTGTGTGGGACCTAATACACGAGCAATAATTATTGAAATGATAAAAGATGAAAATAAAATTATTATCTTTGTTACTAATGTAATACTAATGTTTATTTTTATACTCATTTTTTGTATAATCAATTAATGAGTTTACTATAAAAAGGTATTAAAGGTGAAATATTCTGAAATTTCTTCTAAATTAGATAAACTGTTGAAACAGTTCCTATTTTCTAAGTTACGAGTAACCCACAACTTAAGTTGTGGGTTACTAAAACCGCACTTTAATAATAACCGTTTCAACAATTTCCTATTTCACAAATTTGACTTTTTATAGTGGACTCAATAATATTAGTACAGAATTATTTCTTTTTAGATTAGTTCACAGAATGAAAGAAACTTATAAAAATTTAAATCTTTACAAAAATGCATGGTTATTGTGTCAACTTTTTTGGTTTTTTGTCTTGTAGATTATAATGAAGAAAATTTGTTAAATTTACTTAACTTTATAAAATTTTGATCGCCAATTCCTGAGCCCCCCGATCCAATCGGGGGCAGGAACGGGCTTAATTG
>JAGMCF010000293.1 GCA_023129415.1 Candidatus Cloacimonadota bacterium | reverse complement strand
GCAATTTTTCTACATCTTGTATATTCACTGATTCAAAAACAGGATATACAGAAATGTCATCTCCATTTTGAACAATATAATTAAAATCAACAGACCTGTTATTAGAAAGAATGAAGTCAACTTGAGTATGAGGGATTCCCAAAGACTCAATCATATCTTTGATTGATGGATTATTTTTAAATGAGTGAGAAAATCTTATTTTTCTTTTTTCAATTGGTAAAAGGTCGTTTAGTTCTTCATAAAATCGCAGATAGGCAGTTTTCATTCGTGAATTAAACTATCTAAGAAGGTTTCTAATTGATTTTGCTTTGATATATTATTTAACTATAACTTTTTGTTCTCTTTTTGCTACAATAATTATTAAATTCATTATCCCTGTTAATAATGCAACATAAACAATTGCAAAAACCAATGCTGGTGGTTTATTAGAAATATATGCAACAATTGGAGAGAATGCAATAAAAAAAATTGGTGTGGTTCCTATTTTGTGGATTATAAATCCTATTAAAGCTGCTGGGATAATACTAATTAATAGTTCTAATGGTATGAAATAGATAAATATCCCAATAACAGATGCAGCCCCTCTTCCACCATAAAAATTATGATAGATTGGAAAACAATGCCCAATTATACCAAAGGATGCAGCAATAATTGTATTGACCATACCAAGTCCAATTAATTTACCAATAAGAACAATTAAAAGAGTTTTCAAGCCATCTAAAACTCCTACTATAGTCCCAATTCTTTTTCCAACATTAAGGAAAACATTAAAAGCACCTGCATTTTTTATATCAATATTTCTAATATCTTTATCAGTGATCTTTTTTGTAAAAATATAACTAAATGAGATTGAGCCTATAAAATAAGCAGCAAGAGCAAGAATAATAGTTTTATAGGTTTCCATTCTTACCTTCTTTTATTTCAATATAAATGTAGTTACCCAGGCATCCGGTCCTAGGTGGATTGCTTCAACAAATCGTAGATGACCAATAATTATTTTTTCATATTGTAATTCATCTTCAATTTGCTCTTTTAGATTTTTCAAAGAAAGAGATTTATTTTCCTCTGCGTCAAGTATAGTAATTAATTTTATTTTTTTATCATTATATTTTTGCATTTTTTGTTTGATATTATCTATGAGTACTTTATTTGCTGCTGAAAAAGTTCTACCTTTTCCAACAGGCAGAATTCCTGAATCTACTTCATCCCCGAAAAGCCCAACTACAGGAATTATTTTCAGCACAGAACCGAGTAATGATTTTGCTCTGCCAATCCTTCCACCCCTATATAGAAAATTCAAGTCTGTGAGACATAAATAAGTAAAAGTGTTTTTAATGATTTCATCCATTTTTTTGCGGATTTCTTTGTTAGACTTTTTGGACATTGAAATTTGATATTTATTTGTCATTTGTCCCCAATTTAATTGGGGATTGTCATTTGGAATTTTTATATAAGATTATGTCTATGTTTTAATGAAACGCTATACTAATAATTCCTTTCTATACCCAATTCCTTTATTTTTCGCGATAGATTTGATTGCTGCAGACTTAATTTTTCAGCAGTTGTGCTTATGCCCCAGTTGAATTTCTTAAGCTGTTTAGTAAGATAATAAGATTCAAATTCATTTTTTACTTCAGAATATGCTTTTGTCTCAAGAAATGATAGATTTTCTCCTTTTGGCTCAGATACGATTCTTATATGAGGTTCAACATCATTTCCTGATATAATATCTTCTGAAGTTAATATATATAATCTTTCAACCAAGTTTCTTAATTCCCTTATATTTCCAGGGAAGGAATAATTTTGTAAGAGTTTCAATGCTGAGCTGGAGAATTTTTTAGGTTGAACTTTTAATTCAGCAGCAAAATAATCAAGATAGTAGTTTAATAATACAGGTATATCAGTTTTTCTATCTCTTAATGGTGGAATATGTATTGATATTACATTCAATCTGTAAAATAAGTCTTCTCGGAATTCTCCAGATTCAAACATTTTTTCAAGGTTTTTATTTGTAGCAGCAAGGATTCGGACATCAATCGTAATTGTTTTATTACTTCCGACTCGTTCAAATTTACCTTCTTGAATAACCCTCAGAATCTTTGCTTGTGCATTCAGATTCATATCTCCGATTTCATCCAGGAAAAGGGTTCCTTCATCAGCAATTTCAAGTTTACCAAATTTTTGCTTATCGGCTCCAGTAAACGCGCCTTTCTCGTATCCAAATAATTCGCTTTCTACAAGTTCATTTGGAATAGCTGCAGAATTGAATTTCACAAATGGTCCATTCTTTCTTGCACTTTGGTTGTGAATTGCAAAGGCTACAAGCTCTTTTCCAGTCCCACTTTCTCCTCGGATTAAAACCTTGCTGTCTGTTGCACTGACTTTATTAATCAGATCGAGAATTTTACTAAATTCCGGAGAAACACCTATCATTCTGTATTGAGATTCAATATCTTTTGATTCCTGCTGGAATTTTTGATACAGTTTTCTCTTTTCAGCTATATTTTTTGCTGAGATAACAATTTTATGCAGAGAAAGTGGTTTTTCTAAGAAATCATAAGCACCAAGTTTTACTGCTTGAACAGCAATCTTAATTGTGCTATGACCGGAAATCATAATTACATCAATACCAGGAAAATCTTTTTTAATCAGTTTTAGAACTTCAATACCATCCATACCTGGAAGCTTAACATCAAGAAGCATTAAATCAATAATTTCATTTGATAAGATATTTAATGCATTTTCGCCACTTTCAGTTGTAATGACTTTGTAATGCTCGTCTTCCAAGATATTTGAAAGTGTTCGGCGAATATTTTTTTCGTCGTCAACTATTAAGATTTTCATTTTATTCCTTCTTAAAATATTATCACAAGTGAGGACACTTGTGTTACAGTATGTAACTCAATTGTCTTCAATTGAGTCTCTTTCCAAAAACGAGTTGTTGCTTGCAGAACGACTCGTTTCTAAGTGAATAACTATCGTAAATTTCGTCCCTTTCCCTTTATCACTTTCAACATCAATCGTCCCATTATGCTGAGTGATAATTCTTTTTACAATTGCAAGTCCAAGTCCTGTTCCTTTTTCATTTTTGGTGAAATATGGTCTGAATATTTTGTCAATATCCTCTTTATCAATTCCTTCACCATTATCTTCAATTATGAATTGAAATTTAGGATTTTCATAGGTTGTGACAATTGATATTTTTCCATTTTTATTTATTGCTTGAATTGAGTTTTGAATCAGATTTACAAAAACCTGTTTCATCTGCATCTTATCACCATAAAAAATAGGCATATTTTCTTGTAAATTAATTTGAATATTGGCCTGATTTTCATAAGGTTTAATAATCTCTTTGATTTGGTCGTTCAGGTTATATTTTGTAAAATTAGCTGAAGGCATTCGGGCAAATCTTGAGAATTCCTTAACCAATGTTTGTAAATTATCAATCTCTTCATTTATAATCTCAAGAGAATCGGAAAATACTTTATCAAAGTCTTTACTATTACTGGAATATTTATATTCTAATCTTTCAGCAGATAATCTTAATGGGGTAAGTGGATTTTTGATTTCGTGAGCCATTACCTGTGCCATTTCTCTCCACATCATATCTTTTTCTGCTTGAATTAGTTTATCACGGCTCGCTTCCAATTCGCTCATCCTTCTGTTGAAAGTAACAATTAATTTATTGATTGGAGAATATTTACTCTCTTTAGCTCTGGCACTCAAATCGCCTTTTGCTACTTTTTCTGTCATTGCTTGCAACCGAGTGAGAGGTTTGGTTATCATGTTAGTAAAAATCATAAACATAGCAAAAACTACCAGGACAATAAAAATAACAATAGATATAGAATATATTTTTATGTTTTTTTCAAAATGATCTGAAGCTAATTGTATTTGATATAAATCAGAAAGAGCTGGTTCAACTTCTTCTTTTTTTACAATATCCTTGTGTTTGTCATAAATATTACGAATCTTTTGTTCAAGTTCAATGGATTTGATATCTTCAGTATATTCTCTAAATTCGTTAATAAAAAAATTTCTTGTAAAAATCGCAAAAGCAGAAAATAGTATAAGAAAAATTATTAGTATTTGAATTCTGAAAGAAGGTAGTTTCATAATTTTAATATGGATTTCTCAAATAATTTTGTTTTTAATGTTGCGTTTTTATTGTTCCAATATATCATTAAGTCTATGTTTTTATGTAAAGCATCCAAATATATTGATTCCATTTCTGCAGTTAATTTTATGTAATACTTTCTACCTAATTCCAAAAGGTCAGTTTTAATAACTTCAAATTCTTCTATTTTTGCAAGTTTTGTTTTTGACTCAGTAATATCTTCTGAAATAAAATTGTTATCCGTTTCAGAAAGATAGATTTCAAAATATTGATCAACAAGGTCGTATTTAATATAATGATGAAAGGTTTTTTCATCAATCGGTTCTCTATTACCTTTTTCAAAAGTCTGGATTACAAAATTTATTCTGATTATTTCACCAGACAGAAAAATCTTATCTAATTCTTCATTAAAGCAATTGGAAAGAGTTGCTGAGCATACAATTTTATTGTCATATCTGATTATTTCAACATCTTCGAAAACTGCATTTGTTCCTGTTACTGATGATAGAAATAGAGAGCCAGCAGCAACGATTAACGAGGTTATTTTTTGTGTTATTGCACTTAGCATAATTTATGTCTCAAATGAATTTATTACATAGGCTCATTTCTCGAATTTTTTTGGCAAGTTTTATTTTTAAAATGTTAAAATATTCATGATATGAAAAAGGGAATCAAGCATTTTGCAAGTTCCCTTTTGTGGTTAATTAATTATGAGTCCACTCTAAAAACCCCTAAAGGGGTTAAAATTGTGTTTTTTAAACATGTTACCCACAGTTGAAACTGTGGGCTAACCCTATGGAAAATAGTAAGTTAGCCCACAACTTTAGTTGTGGGAAACATAACCCAATAAGCACATTTTAACCATTTTAATGGTTTTTATAGTAAACTTAATTATAAAATTTGATATTAAGTAGAAGTTATAATTCTTTTACATTTGATTTTTCTGGTTTTCTATCTGTATCTTTGATTCTACCAAGTCCAGTTGAGATATCTTTCTCTTTGAATTGGCAATCCGAAATTGAAATATTTCCAATTCCTGTATCAAGATAGACATTGTGCGCTGCACAGGTAGTAGCCGAAATATTTCCAACACCTGTATCACAATCAATGCTTCGTGATATTACATCAGTCAGTCTTATATTTCCAGCACCTGTATCAATATTAATATTTTCCGCTCTTAAGTCTGACAGTTTTACATTTCCTGCACCCGTATCGCCCGTTAGATTTTTTATATTGCAGTCTCTAATCTTTACATTTCCTGCACCAGAGTCTATTGAAATCTCAATATCATTGGGGATAGTTCCTTTTATACTTCCAATAGCAAAAGGTTCACCAGATTTGGTTTCACAAGTAAGAGTACCATTGTCTAAAATTAGAGATACATCATCTGGGGTCTTCTCATAGATTTCCACTTCTAAGTCGTAAGCACTTCCACCTGCAAGTTCAATGTTTCCGTGATGTACATCAGCATTGAATTTTCCATAATTTTTTGTATCTCTAATTTGGATGGTCCTTTTATGCTCTAATAGAACTCCTTTAACTTTTACTTTATCACCATCCTTAAAAGATTCACCATTAATGTGAATTTCTATGCATGCAGAAAGAGAAAAAAGAAATATAAAAAGTATGATAATAATTTTTAGCTTTAGAAATTTTGCTTTTATCATAAAAACTCCTTTGTTTAATTAGTGTCTGTCCGTATACTATGGAAGGCGGGGAGAACGAGCTATGAACCTCGTTCTACATTTTTGAGATTACGGATTTCTTTAATTCTGTGTCTCCACTCTACCGCCAAGATGTTCACACAGAAATTTTTCCATAGCTCTGTAGAAATCAAAGCGATTTTCCTCATTCATAAATCCATGACCTTCATTATCTTTAACCATATAAGATACTTCAATACCTTTTTCTTCAAGTGCTTTCACTATTTGGTCTGATTCGGCTTTTGGAACACGGGGGTCATTAGCTCCTTGTGCAATAAAGATCGGAGCCTTGATTTTATCAACATGGAAAAGAGGGGATGCAGATTCTAATAATTCCTTATCTTTTTCAGGATCTCCTACCATTTCATATATCATTTCAATATAGGGTTTCATATATGGTGGAAATGCTTTCATCCAAGAAAACATATTAGAAACTCCCACATAATCAACCCCACAAGCATATAAATCTGGTGTAAAAGCTAAACCTGCTAAAGTAGCATATCCACCATAAGAAATTCCATAGATACCAATTCGGTTCGGATCTGCTATTCCTTGTTCTATCAGCCAGTTTACACCATCTGTAATATCATCCTGCATCTTTTTTCCCCATTGCTCAAAACTTGCCTCCCAGAACTTTCTGCCATATCCGCTGGAACCGCGGAAGTTCATCTGTAAAACAGCATATCCACGATTTGCAAGAAATTGAACTTGAGGATCAAATCTCCATCTGTTTCGGGTCCAGGGTCCACCATGCGGATTAATAACAACAGGAAGATTTTTTGGTTTAACTCCTTTTGGTAATGTTAAATAACCATTAATTGTCAATCCATCACGGGACTTATAAGTAATTGGTTTCATTTCCGCCATTTCGTCTTCATTTATCCAGGGACTCGTTTCAGCAAGCTTAATCAGTTCTTTTGTTTCACGATTGTAATAATAGTAAGTAGAACGTTTACGATCGCTATAAGTGACAATCAGACATTTCATCTCATCGCGACTAAAATCAAAAACAGCGACTTCATATCCAGGTAATTGCTTTTCCAAATCATCTTGTAATTGTTTTCTTTCATCATCCAAGAAATGAACATGACGCTTATCTGTGGTAAAAGTTGCACCTGTAATTGTTTTACGTTTCTTGGATTTAATTAAGTGGTAAACATCGACCTCAGGATGTTCGTAGATCAATTTTCCCAGTTTTTTCGCTTCTAAGTCATATTCATAAATAGCGCTTTTATCGCGACCAATATTAGAAGATACATAAAGGTTTTTATTATCAAAGGTAAAAAATAGCGGGTCAATGGTTTCTTTGAAAGAGGTTTTTTCAATAACCTGAAAGGGTTCTTTTTCCGTAGGACGGTATAATAAACTTTTGTTTACACCATCTGTAGCTATTGCAATACGCAATTTACCATCGTGATCCGTTGTCCAATAGGTAATGTTGCCTGGATTTTCAGCTATCATCTCTATTTCTCCAGTATTTATATTAATCCGATACGCATCAAATATATGTGGATTTCGTTTATTCATAGAAATTATCATTTCTTCTTCATTATCTTCCAGGTCATCAATAATATAAAATTTTACCTTTTCATAAGGAGTTAATACCTTCAAATTTGAGCCATCAATATCCACTGCGTATAATTTGAAAAATTCATCGCCACCTTTATCCTGTAGAAATACAATACGATTATTATTTACCCAAAAGTAATACCAGATATCCCTTTCTGTTGCGTCAGTAATTCTTGTTACTTTGTCTTCTCCAATTTTTTGAATATGAACATTCATTCGATTTTCCCAGGGCTGTAAAAAGGCGATATACTCTCCATTTGGCGAAAGTTCAAATCCTGCTTTCTCAGGATTTTTGAAAAAATCTTCCATAGGGATAATTCTTGGCTGTTTTTCCTGAAAAGAACATCCCAAAGATACAATTATAAATAAAAAAAGTAAAGCAATTGTAACTCTTTTAATACTCATTTTTTCTCCTTTTTTATTTGTTTTATATGATATCTGCAAAATAGATGTTTTTAGGATTAGCCCCCCTGATTTATCAGGGGGAACCTAAAAAGAAGAAATACTTAACCGATTTATCGGTTTCTCATAAACTCCTTCTGTAAGCGGGTAAACTGTTGAAACAGTTAAAATATTCTTTTATTTGTTTACCCCACAATAAATTGTGGGGCTAATCCTAATTTATATTTTATCATATTTTGCAGAATCCATATTTATTTTTGAAATCAATTCTGTATGATAAAATTTTTATTGTCCATATTTTTTATAAAGCAGTTTTTCATCTGAAAATCCTTTCTAATCACAAAGGCACAAAGACACAAATTTAAATGTAA
>JAGMCF010000292.1 GCA_023129415.1 Candidatus Cloacimonadota bacterium | reverse complement strand
GATCTGGGAGCTGATGGTGCAAATTATAAATCTATTGAATATCATGGAGATGGAATTAAGAATTTGTCAATCTCAGACAGAATGACGATTGCTAATATGGCAGTTGAGATGGGTGCAAAAAACAGTGTATTTCCAGTTGATGATCGAACAAGAGTGTGGCTGAAAGAAAGAGGAGTAACTGATTATCCAGAAATCTGGGCTGATGAAGATGCAGTTTATGAGAAAGAATATTATTATAATCTGGAAGATGTTACTCCGCTGGTTGCTTTTCCCCATTCTGTTGATAATGTAAAAGACATAAGAGTAGCAGTAGGAATAAAAATTGATCAATGTTTTATTGGCACCTGCACTAATGGAAGAATAGAGGATTTACATATTGCTGCCAAAATTCTTAAAGATAAGAAAATTAATTCCAGCATAAGATTGCTGATTTTACCTGCATCAAGAGAAGTATATCAGCAAGCAGTTGAGGATGGTACTCTGGCGTTGTTGATTAAAAGTGGGGCAATAATTTTACCTCCCGGATGTGGTCCCTGTCTCGGTGCTCATCAAGGAGTAATGGCTGATGGGGAAGTTACAATTTCTACAGCAAATAGAAATTTTAAAGGCAGAATGGGCAATAAGAATTCGTTTATTTATTTAGCTTCACCAGCTACTGTTGCTGCTTCTGCACTAACAGGAAAAATCTCAGACCCAGGAGAAGTATGATATATAAAACTCAGGAGGAAATCAGATGATATTGATAACTGGTGCAGCAGGATTTATCGGTTCCCATCTATGTGAAAGATTATTGATAAGTGGATATAAAATTATTGGATTAGATAATCTCTGCGATTTTTATGACATTAAATTAAAAAGATACAATCTTGAATTGATTAATGCCAAGTCTCAAAGAGATAATTTTATTTTTATTCAAGATGATATTTTGAATGTCAAATCGCTTGAATCAATATTTGAGAAATATAAAATTGATTCTATAATCCATTTAGCTGCAATGGCTGGAGTAAGACCATCAATAGAGAACCCGGTTCTGTATCAAAAGGTAAATGTTCAAGGGACGCAAAATATTTTGGAGTGTTGTAAAAAATTTGGGATTAAAAAGCTAATTTTTGCGTCATCCTCATCAATTTATGGGAATAATAAAAAGATTCCATTTTCTGAAGAAGATAAAGTTGATAACCCAATCTCACCTTATGCTGCTACAAAAAAGGCAGGAGAATTATTCTGCCACACTTACCACTACTTATATGATATTGATGTTGCTTGCTTGAGATTTTTTACTGTTTATGGACAAAGACAGAGACCGGATTTAGCAATTCATAAGTTTGCAAAACTAATTTCAGAAGGTGAAAAAGTTCCATTTTATGGTAATGGAACAACTGCAAGAGATTACACTTTTATTGATGATATAACTGATGGAATTGAAAAATGTTTAGATTGGTTAAATTCAAATGAAAATGTTTTTGAAATCTTTAATCTGGGTAATAACAAGCCAATAGAGCTAAAAGAACTAATTTCTCTGATTTCACAATATTTGAATACTGAAATAGAAATCGAAAAATTACCTGTTCCAAAAGGGGATGTAATGCTTACTTATGCAGATATTACAAAGGCTAATAAGTATTTTGGTTACAATCCAAAAACTGCTATTAATGGAGGGTTAGAAAAATTTTTCGATTGGTTCGATTCGTATTATAAAAAATAGATAAGAAAATATTCAAATTGTTAAATTTATAATTGGTTAAATTCCTCCTTAATAAAATATATTGAATGGGTTCTGCAAAATTGCATTCTCATGTCATTCCAAACGCTCACAGATGTCATTCCCGACCCCGATCGGGAATCCATATAGAGGGAAGACGCAGTAAAAGACAGGTTGTAAGGAATGGATTCCCGTTTTCACGGGAATGACACTTTTCTTTGCGAAGCAAGCCGTATCCAGAAATGAAGTGAAATTACTCATTTTGCAGATCTCATAAATATATTGACATTTCTTATTAAATATCTATTTTTGAAATAAATATTAAGACAAAACTAATTAAGAGTATGAATATTTAAAGGAAGTAAAATGGAATTAAAAGAGAAGGTACAGAAAGCCTTAAATAAAGTACGACCAATGCTGTTAGGTGATGGTGGAGATGTTAAACTTGTGAGTGTTTCCGAGGATGGAGTGGTTTCTGTCAAATTGCAAGGAGCTTGTGTAGATTGTCCCTTTGCGCAATTAACTTTGAAGATGAGTATAGAGAAAAAATTAAAAGATGAGGTTCCTGAGGTAAAATCTGTTAATGCAATTTAATCTGGTTCACACTATTAAATATCATAAAGGGAAACCTATTTAACAGGGTTAATTAATTATGAAAATTTTATTGAAAAAAATATCTGGGATTTCTTTAGTTGTTTTGGGTATATTTGGTTTATTTCTGCCATTCTTACAAGGTATTTTAATGATAATAGCTGGTTTTACAATTTTAGGTGATAAAAGGATTGTAAAACTGATTAATAAATGGAAAGATATTTATAAAAACAGGAAAAATAGAATGAAAGCAAATTAATATTTAATTTGCGATTTCTAAATTTAAGATCAATTACTTCCTTAATTCACCTTATCATTAGATAAAGATTCCTTTTCATCTTTAGGTAAAATATTAACCAAAACTTTTCCAATCTTTTTTGCAGAAACCTGTTTAATAATAAATTCGTAATTTTTGACTGTTACTTTCTCATTATATCTCGGGATTCTTTCAAGTTTGGAAATTAGAAATCCAGCAATTGTTTCATAATCATCTTGTTCTAAATCCATATCATAATCTTCTATTAGTCGTTCAATTTCTACTTCACCATTAATCATATAAGAATTATCATTTATTTTAAAAATATCCTTTTCTTCCGCATCATATTCATCTTCGATTTCTCCAACGAGTTCTTCAAGCAAATCTTCAACAGATATTAAACCTGCTGTTCCACCATATTCATCTACAATAATAGCTAAAGGGGTTTTATTCTGCTGCATTTTTTTTAATAATGTGGTTGCTTTCATAACTTCCGGTACAAAATATGCATCTCTAATATATTTGTTTGCACGCTCAGTTAAATCTGTGTCTTTTAGCAAATCGTGAATTACTAAGATACCTTCTATATGATCGATATCCTCAGAATAAACAGGAAAGCGAGTGAATCCCTCTTCCCTTGAAAGTTCAATAACTTCTTTTATAGGGGTATCAATTTTTACTGCAATAATATTTGTTCTGGGAATCATAATATTTTTGGCTGTCAGGTCTCTAAAGTCAAGCACTTCTTCAATCAAATCGTGTTCGTCTTTTTTTACTTCACCGTTTTTTTTAGCTTCACTCAGAAGGTAAAATATGTCCTCCTTTGTAAAAATTTGGGTACTTTTTTGTCTTGAGATTTTGAAGATTTTTAGAATTGCATAATTAATCTTGCTTAATACCCATATAAAAGGTGTAAAAATATAAGCAAAGAATCTAATAATAAAAAAAAGTTTGGGAATTGCAGACTCAGCTTTATTGCGAAGGACTATTTTGGGGATTATCTCAGCAAAAACAAGTAAAGCACCAGCAAGAATAAGAGTTGCAATAACTTCAGAAAGAATACCTCTTTTTACAATAAAAGCTGTAAATACTGAAGACACAATTACTAAAGAAATATTAGTTCCTATTAATGTTGTTCCTAAAACTTTATCAGGATTAGTAACGAAATCGTAGATATGCTTTTTCTTTTTATCTTTTGATGCTTGATGTTTGAGTTTGTGCCTGTCTAAAGAGATTAGTCCAATTTCTGCACCAGAAAAGAATGCAGATCCTATAAAGAATATTGCAACAATAATTATACTTATCATTTTTCTGCGAGTATCTCTTTCTGCATTGCAATGTGTAAAGCATCAATAAGATCACCAAGATTGCCATTCATAATAGATTCCAGATTATGAGTGGTATAATTTATCCGATGGTCTGTTATACGAGATTGGGGGAAATTGTATGTGCGAATTTTTGCACTTCTATCACCAGTTCCAACCATAAGTTTTCTTTTACTTGCAATTGATTTTTGCTGTTTTTGTATTTCACTGTCCAATAAACGAGAACGCAAAACTTTTAGGGCTTTGTTTTTATTCTTTAACTGTGATTTTTCATCCTGACAGGTTACAACCATTCCCGTGGGAGTATGTGTTATCCTCACAGCAGAATCAGTAGTATTGACACTTTGCCCACCGGGACCTGAAGAGTGAAAAACATCAATTTTCAGATCATTTCTATCAATTTTGAAATCAATCTCTTGTGCTTCCGGTAAAACAACCACGGATGCTGCAGATGTATGTATTCTACCACTTGATTCTGTTTCAGGCACTCTTTGTACTCTATGAACACCACTTTCATATTTCAAAGTACCATAAGCGTTTTTGCCTATTACTTCAAATGATATTTCTTTGAATCCACCAATTCCTGTTGGATTGGAGTTCATAATATCAATTTTCCAACCTTTATCTTCGATGTAGCGAGAATACATTCGGAAGAGGTCAGAGGTAAAAAGAGCAGCCTCTTCACCACCGGTTCCCGCTCTAATTTCCATTATTACATTCTTAGAATCATTTTTATCTTTTGGTATCAATAATGATTTTAAATATTTTATGAGTTTTTCTGCTTTCTCTTCCAATTCAATGTTTTCTTCTTCTAATAATTGAATTAGTTCTGGATCATCTTCATTTTTGTGAATTTGTTTATTCTCAATAATAGTTTCATTAGTTTCTTTTAATTCATTATAACAATCTAAAATTTCAGAAAGATCCTTAAATCGAGCAGATAGTTCTCTATAGAGATTTAATTGAGAGATAACTTGTGGGTCTGAAATTTTTTCTTTCAGTTCATTATATTCGTTTTGAATTTCTTTTATTTTATTTTTGATTTCCATTTTTTTATAGTAGAGTTTGTTCTCCAACTCATCGATAGACATCACGACGATGCCCAACATGAAGTATTGTTACAATTTGTTGAGCATCATCAATCTCAAATATTACTCTGTATTTTCCTACTTTGATACGCCATCCATCTCGTGCTATCAATTTTTTTGCTCCAATTGGTCTTGGTTTTTCACTAAGCTTTATGATGACTTCTTTTACCCTATTGTAAGCCTTGTTTGGCAATTTAGACAACTCTTTCTGAGCTCTTCGCAAAATGAAGACCTTATAACTCATTTGCGTTCTTTCTCAATTTCTTTAACAGCTTGATTAAAAGGTATTGCTTCACTTTTTGAAGCTTTAGCAGCATCGTAAGCTCGTATACACTCTAATTCCTCCAAATCTTTAAGAAACATTTTATACTCATCTATTCCGAGCAATACTGCAATTCGCTTTCCTTTACCATCCATTACATATTTTTCATTTGAGTAAATCATAATTAAATCTCCTTCTGTTAAGTGATAAAAAATTGTAACATTTATTTGGAAATATCGTCATTTTTATTTTTACTTTTTTATAATAATTAGCTTAATTTTTTTAAATTTAATATCTCTACATCTGGATAATCAATTTGCATTTCCAATGCTGCTTTTAAAGCACAGATAGCAGTTTCTAACTGTTTTTCATCAGGTTCTTTTGTAGTAATTTTTTGCAAAGCCAGTCCTGGTGCAGAAAATATTTTTACCAACCAATGATTAATATTTTTCCCGGAAAATTTTAATATCTCATAGGATAGACCGGAAATTATGGGAAGTAATAAAATATGCAAGAAAATTCTAAGTGGTAAGGGTATGGTATGACCAAGTATTGATGCGAGGATAGTATCAAAAATGGAAAATACTAAAATAGCAATTATAAGAACAATAAAAATAAAACTTGTTCCACATCTTGGATGTAAGGTTTTGAATCTCTTTGTATCATCAAGGGTAAAATCAGGGTTGGCTTCATACGCAAATACAGATTTGTGTTCAGCTCCATGATATTCAAATATTCTTCGTATATCTTTTAAAAAGCTGATTACAATAATGTAAACAACAAAGAAGACAATTCTGATTACACCCACAAAAAGGTTAAAGAATAGACTTGTTTTTTCAATATTTGACCAGTAAGCTATTCTATATGGAAGAAATATAAAGAATAAAAATGCTAATCCAAAAGCAATAATATATGTGAATCCCTGATATAATTTGTTAGGCTTTTCTTTTTTTGTTTTATTGGATTTTTTGCTTTCTTCAGAATTTTGATTTTTTTGTAAATCCTTAGATTTATTTTTTTTAGCCTCTTCATCTTTAGTTGCTTCTTCAGCCGAGAAATTAAGAGATTTAATACCAATTATCATCATTTCAATCAAAGAGACACAACCTCGTATAACTGGAAATCCAAGAAATTTATTCCTTTGTGTTATTGATATGAATTTTTCTTTTTTTATTAATATATGCCCATCTTTTTTTCGAATAGCAGTAGCAATATATTTAGGCCCACGCATCATTACACCCTCAATGACAGCTTGACCTCCAATTGCTATTTTTGGTTTATTATTCATGAGTCCACTCAAAAAAGATATTTCCCGCGAAATACGCGAAAAATGCATGTGGATATTACTGAATTTACACAAACCATTTTCGAGTATTTCGTGTGTTTCGTGGGTTTTTATAATTAAATCATTCATGTAATTTTATGAAAGTTTGTAGGTTATATAAATATAAGGTAGTTACATTTGTTAAGAAGTTATTTTCTTACTAAAAAATATAAATAATACTTGAAATATGTAAAACTATATTCAAAGGTTTTTTTGAATTCCCTATGTTTAAATTTTGTATTTTTTATGATTTTTTGATTTTGCTATATTTTCGCCTGAAACGTTCAATACGACCAGCACTATCAACTAATTTCTGCTTTCCAGTATAGAATGGGTGACATTGGGAGCATATTTCCACATGGATTTCTGGTAAGGAGGCGCGAGTTTCAAATGTATTTCCGCAAGCACATTTCACAGTGCATTTTTGATATTTAGGATGAATACCTTTTTTCATTTATTTCTCCAAAATAATTTCTTATAAAAAATAATAACATTTATCTTTAAATACAAGTTTTTTTTATAATAAAAATTAATGTCAATTTTTATTTATTTCTATTTATTCTTCAATAATTCTTATTAATATTTTCTCTCCCCAAATATCTTCGTACCAATACGCACCATATTCGCACCTTCTTCAATAGCTATTTTGTAACTATTACTCATTCCCATAGAGAGATATTTCATCTCTACATTCGGAATTTTTGCAGTTGCTATCCGGTTAAATATCTTTTTGGTTTCAATAAAATATGGTCTTGCAAGTTCTGAATCACCTGTGAATGGTCCCATTGTCATTAATCCCATTATTTTAAGATTTGATAGAGTTGAAATTTCTTTTATTAATTTTTCTGTATCTTCCGGCATAATGCCAAACTTTTGTGGTTCTCTTCCACTATTTATTTCAATTAAAATAGACATAATTTTATTGTACTTTTTTGCATGTTTATCTATCTCTTTTGCTAATTTGATAGAATCCACAGTTTCAATCAAATCATAAACAGGAACTACATATTTGACTTTGTTGGTTTGTAGATGTCCGATAAAATGCCATCTTGCTTTAGGTCCAACCTTTTCTATTATTTTTAGAGATTCCTGCACATAGTTTTCACCAACAATTCTTATTCCAGCCGCAATTGCTTGTAGAACTTCTTCTGCAGTTCTTGATTTGGCAGCTGCAACCAATTCCACTCCTTCTGGAATTTCTGATAATATCTTTTCTAAGTTTCTTTTTATATCATTCATTTTTTCCTTCTATAAATTATTACCCGCGAAACACGCTAAAAACACGAAAGAATATATGAATTTTTTACTACTCAACCTTTGATAATATCAAGCATCAAGTTTCGAGTTTTTCCGACTTCAGTTTGGCTTCCGTTTAAAAACAGGAGTTTCAAGTATCAAGTATCAAGTTTCAATTATCCTTCCAGCTCCGCCTTCAATCCATTTTTGTGGGTATAATGACTTTATTTCAGCTTGGTGTTGAGTACAGTGGCAGGCACAAACCATTTCCAAGTCTTTTAGCAAGTCAAACTCTCTGAATCCATGCAGTCCACCAATAAGAGCATAGGGTTTCCCAAACTGTGATGCTGCATCAAGAATAATTCCTACTCCTGGATGAGAACAACCTGCAATGACCATCAAGCCTTTTTCAGTTTTGACCGCCATAGATTGTTCTATATGTTTGAGCGTTCCAGTAGAGAAAATGCCTTCGTGCATCTGAAGAGGTTGTTTTACTTTAATTACTTCTCTATTTTTCGCTCTAAGATAGAACAAACGCGGGATATAAACTTTTGCAGTTTTGTTTATCTTAAGAAAATGAGACAGCCCACCTGTATGGTCCCAATGCGAATGAGAAATAAATACCTCATCAATAGATTCTGGTTCAATATTGAGTTTTTCCATATTATTAAGAAGTATTGAGCCGTTTGCCCCTGTATCAAAAAGAATTTTTAAGTTATCTTTTTCTATAAGAGCAGAAAAACCCCAATCAGCTTTAAGACCTTGTTTGTAAACAGTATTATCATAAATTAGTGTAATTTTCATCTGAATCCTCTTTTATTTGGAGTAGCCGACTCCGTCGGCTTTAGATAGGCGAGAGACTCGCCTACCCCATATCTCTTTAATTTTGTATTTTTCGCATTTTAATCCACTTTCCCTGATCAATACCAATTATATTTCCACATTGGCATTTGATTTTTTCTCCATCTCGCATACTATAGTCCTTCAAAATTCGTTCTTTCCAGCAATGCCAGAGACGACCTTTTCCAACTTTTAGATATTTGAAAATTTTTTTGTTACATTTGTCACATTTTATTATCATCACTTTAGATGTGTCTGCCAAAGTTCTCTCCTTCTTGCTTCAAGCATATCAACAGGAATGCCTAAAAACTCTGCTGCTGTCTGAATTTTGATATTTTTCTTTTCTGCCACATCAAAAACTTCTGCTATTCGCTTTTTCCATTTCAAATCTCTTAGGAAGTGATGGTCAATTATTAGTGAATCCAATGGACAGGTCTCAATGATTTTTATCATATTTTTGATAGAAGCATTCAAATTTTCCTGGCTATATCTAAATCCTAGCATATAGGAAAGTGGACCATCCAATATTACTAAATTTGGCTTGTTTTGAAGAATAAAGTCTGTCTGGTCATCAAGACTTGGTCCTTCAACATCAGATGTGTGAATAAATTTATAACCATCATCAATTAGAATTTCTGTTACATATCCCAGTTTTGAGTTTGTGCCGTGAAAAACCGGCCGTGAGAATCTAATCTTTGTATTGCCGAATTGGAATTCTCTGCCATCTGAATATTCCAATTTTTGTGGTAAATCCTTTATTTGCTGTAAAAAGTAAGCTGCCCTTTGTTTCTGACTGCGATTGATTTTTTCTGTTGGATGTTTAATTAAAACCGTTTTGTTCTTATAGGTTTCAAGATGGTCATTTGGATTATGATGGTCATAATGATAATGGGTAATTATAAGAACATCGGAGAGTATTGCATACTTTACTATTTTTGCCCAATGTTCCTCTAATCTTTCCAGTTCAATTTGATGTGGAGGCAGGTTATATCTTCGTGGTCCCAATGCCACACCTGGGTCTATTAGGATTTTTACATCTTTGGTTTCAACAAATGTGCTCATAGAGCGTGTTCCAAAGCTGTCAGATGCTAAAGGTATTATTTTCATTTGATAAACCCCTATGAAATGAACCGCAAATAGACGCGAATAAACGCTAATAAATTTAAAATATTAGCGATAATTAGCGTTCTTAGCGGTAGGATAGCTGTTTCTTAACACATCCCATTTTTCCAAATATTCATCCAACAAATCAAGATTTCTTATTATAAAAGCAGGATGGGACATTGGATAAATTCTATAATCATCTCGCTTAATCATTTTATACCAATCAACACAATCAAACCAATTGAAAGCTTTCTTGCCAAGAGGAACAATAATTTCAGGTTTTATGATTTCGATCTCTTTTTCAAGAAATGGTTTACAATTGTCAATCTCTAATTTCCGAATTTTTCTATTATTTGGTGTATGACATTTGCAAACATTTGTGATATACACTGTTAATCTATTTTCGTTTATTCTGCTTAAGCCTTTATCCAGAACTTCACCCGAGCCTTTATAAAATATTTTCCTGTAAATAGCACATAATTCACAAGGGTTTTGTGCTACAAACATTAATCTTGCTTCTGAATCTCCCTGACCCATTAATGATGTGTTGGGTAGTTCAATATTTAGTTCAGGACATTTTCTGCAATTATATACAAGTTTTTCAATTTCAGCAAGTTCAAATTGCTTTTTTATCCTTTCTAATTTGAAGCAGATATAGATATTATTATCTTCAATTTTGAATATTTTATATTTGCATAAAAGATTTAATTCATTTTCTAAGAGATTGAAATCAACTCCTTTATAATCATCATTTGAATGTATTTGTTTAAATCCATTTTCGTTTAAATCAACGATAATAATTTTCTCTTTTGCTACTCTAAATAATTCCTGTATAAAATTACTTCTTTTATTAACAGGAATATGATGTAAAGCACAATAGCTTATTACAGAATCAAATGTTTCATTTTTATATGACAAGTTTGTAGCATTTTCTAATTCAAAATTAATATTATCAACCCCTTCTTTTAAAGCATCTTCTTTTGCAATATCCAATTCTTCTTTTGAAATATCAATAGATGTAACTTTGCAATTGAAATCTCTTGCAGCTATTATGGCAAGTGGACCTGCACCAATATCCAGCAAGGTTTGATTATTAACTTGTGATATTTCAAGGACTTTTTTTCTTAAAATATGACTATTTATATTATTATTACTTACATTCATATTAATTGTTTATTTTATTCATGATTGATAGTTATTGAAACTTTCAAATTAATAACAAACAATGATGTATAAATTTTTGAATCGAATTGATACTTATTAATTAAATAATCCTTTTTCCAGTTTCCATAATTTCTTTAGCAAAAGGATTATCTGGAGTAAAATCTTCAAGAGCAAAAGGATGCGCTTCAATATGATTGTCAATTTTTAAAAACACATCAATAATTTTTTCAATATCATAAAATCTAATACCTTGGAAATCTTTTGATACAATTGCTACATCTATGTCACTATATTCTTCTTCTGTGTTATTTGCATAAGAACCGAAAAGATACATTTGGTTTATTGTAATTTTTATTTCTTGTAATGCTAAAATAAAATTTGATAATATTTTATCTAAATTTGTTTTATTAACCATTTATAAAAATCCTTTATTTCATTTATATATTTATTTGTAAATTCTTTATTACAGATTTTATAAAATCTCAATCTATAATCTACATACCTTGTTTCGATGTTAAATTCAGTTACTTTAACTAAAAATTTTTTTTGTTTGTCTGTTAAGTCAATTTTTGTTTCAGAAGAAATTCTATGTAAATTATGTATTTTGGGAGGAAAGTTACCTTCGTTATCTCTAACCCAAAAAGCTTTTAGTGTTTTCTCTAAAACTAAATGTCCAATAAAAAGTGCATAATCATATCTTTTACTATTAAATAAATCATCCATAACAGGTAAGTCATGTTCTGCTAACTTTAACCAATATTTAATGTGCTCTTCTTTGGTCATAATTTTTCTCCAAGATAATTTTGAAACTAATTTATA
>JAGMCF010000291.1 GCA_023129415.1 Candidatus Cloacimonadota bacterium | reverse complement strand
AATTTAGGGCAAGTGATTATTGGCAAAATTGGTTTTGCTTGACAGAATAATTTCGAAAGAAAATGAATAAATCTAAGGGTGAAATACACGACATATTGCGTGAATACCCACGAATTCGGGTGGGTATATGTCATAATAAGGCATGTGCAAATATGTTATGGCAATTTTCAAATAAAGAAATATAAGTTTATGAATTCATGAAAAAACAGTTAACATTAAATATCAAGCTTCCGACTCTATTGGATGATAGAAATCCAGATGAAGTATTAATCTTTTGGAGAAATATCATTAAAAATGGTAAAAATATCATTATTAGAAACTTTGAAAAAAAATTACAAGAACTTGAAAATAAACAAAATATTAAAAATTTCTCAAACTTATCAAAAAAATCATGGTATTGGAATAACGCGATGACATCATCTGATTTTGGAATACAATTGAAGAATTTTGAGCCAATAGATTTAGTAAATGATAATTATTATAATATCTGCTATATTTCCTTTCAACTTATAATTCCTCATAAATCAAAATATGCTTCACCAATATCTGATTTTATAAATTTAAATGATCACTGGAAAGTAAAAATGCATTCTATATCATGCAAGAAACTTAAAACACAAGATAATTTCACTTTCAAAGCATTTATAGGTATTCAATTCCCTATTTTAAATAGATTATATTTAGAAAATCCAAAAACATGCAATCATAGTTTTCGTTCATTAAATTTGGGTGTTTGGGAATGGCGTTTAGTATGGATATGCAAAAAATGTGGCTTTACATGTTATTGTGATTGTTTTAAAAAAGCAATTGAAGCAGATCCATACAGACATGAATACTTACATAGATATAATGAAAATCTTGAAATAAAAGTGTCTGACTTAGAATTTGTTGCAAATGCGTGTGATGTCTGTAGGGGTGTGGAATCTACAAATAAATTCTGTCATGAGATGTATGCTCGAAGTAATTTTGAACTAAAATATGGTGCTTATGTAAGAAAAAAAATGATTGAATTACAGTTAGAAAAATATCCTGAAACTGATTATTCAAAGCTACAATTAATTGCGAATAATATGGTCCGTGAAGAGCTTGGTTTTCCCAGAATCGGAGAAAAATGGACTACAGAAACTAAATTGTATAAAATAATCAAAACAATATACTATGAGGATAAAGTTATTCACCATTATCGTAATAAATGGCTTGATGGGTTGGAACTTGATGTTTTTATTCCAAGTAAAAATATAGCTATAGAATATCACGGAATTCAACATTTTAAAGCGATGAGTTTTTGGGGAGGAGAAAAAGGTTTTCTTAAAACTAAAGAAAGAGATAAAAAGAAGAAGAATCTTTGCAAGGAAAACAATATTATCTTTATTATATTTACTTATAAAGATGAAATTAATATACAAAATGTAAATAGTAAGTTGATTGATTTTGGTTTAAAAAATGACACATTTGAAAACAGCCCATAACAAGCATGTCCATGAAAGGATTCACGGCACATGCCACACGTTACAGGCAAGAAAGATGGAAGTAAATGAATTCATTTGAATTATATGGGCTTTGGTGGATTCCGAAACAAAAATGTAAAATATTTGCAGGAACATTAAGTTTTAATCCTCAAAATGGAGGAACACTAAATCTGACTCATAGACAAGATGATTACAAGAAAATTAGTGAAACCTTCCATTCAAATATTACTATTATTAATGGGATTGCTGATAATAAAGAAATCACATTACTTAATTGCAAACCATCAATAAAAAGATATACTGATATTTATACAACATATGAAATCGGAAATATTATCAGTGGTAAACACTTTGAAGATGAAGAAAGTACAAAAGCAACAGAATATTTTTTACAAATCTCTTGTATGAAAAACTGGTTGAATAAAGAAGTTTTCAAAGATGATGTTGAGGAGCTTTTTAAATATCAAAATGAACAAGGTGAACCAACATTCAAGTTTCTACCGAAAGAAATAATAAAAATTCCTATAAATAATGAAATAGATTTAGAATTACATAATTCTTGTGATTTTAAAGGAGATCATGACAAATACTTAATAGATAAACAACCATACATTTTAATAAAATTTGCTAAAGCAAAATCATTCAATCAAATGGAGAATGTTTTATATCATCTTAGAGATTTTTTTAGTTTAGCAACTTCAAAACCAGTATACGTCAAAAGGTTAAAGTCTAAATCTAATTCTAATTCTTTGGATTATAATATTGAATATTTTTTCAGAAGAAGATTTGGAAATAAAGATTTAGAGGAAAAATTAAATCCTCTCAACATGATTTTCAATTTTAAAGATTTAGATGAGAATGTAGGGGTAGAGAGTGCTTTCAAAAACTGGTTCGCTGATTACAAAGAATTAAGGCACATATACAGAATGTTTTTCCTTACTCACTATTCCAAAGAAGTTTTTGAGTTTAAATTTCTTTCTTTATCTCAAGCTCTTGATTCATATACAAATTATTATACTGATTATTATACTGAAAAGATTAAAAATATAAGTAAATTTATCCCAAAATCTGAATTTAAACGTAGAAAGAAAATTATCTTTGATTCTTTACCACCAGATGAATCAAAAGAGGAATATAAAAAATGGCTTGATGTTTGCTTACAAAATTTCATTTCTTTCAACCAACGAATTGAATTACTAATTACAAATGAATTAGATTTTCTAAATGATATTAAAAACTTACCAAATTTAATTCAATCAATTGTTTTAACTCGCAATGCATTATCTCATGGTTATAAAGATATTGAAAAAGGTAAGAATAAATACTTAATTAATATAGATGATTTTGTTTGGCTGTTTTACGGTCTGAAAATGATTTTAACTTCTATATTCTTAAAAAAAATTGGGTTTAGAAATAACAAAATCAAAGAACTATTTCAAAGATATTTTAGATATGATGATATTATTAATGGTAAGTATGTTTTCGATTAAATGCCTGCGTGTAACAATGCGTCTGCGGTTAAGCCTGGTTGGTCCGTTTTGTGCGGATTCTTCCGATTCCGCAGCACGCAGGATCGTTATGCACAATCAAAAACATTAAAGAGAAATTGTGAGATTTATAATAGCACTTTGGGGAATCGGAATAATTGTATTGAGGATTCTAATTCCGAGCATTACTTTTCATTCCTTCTGTCTTTAAGCCATTCCATCAATATTTGAACCTCATACTTCTCTGTCTTTTTATATCTATTTGGCTCAAATTTCAATTTGCGAATATAAAAATTTCCATTGTAAGAATCGATAGCAATTTCAATCTCTTTTCTACCTTTCAAAGGAATTTTATTTTCGAATAACGATTGGACTTGTTCGTCAGTAAAGGTAATAGAATATATTTCATTATTGTAAGGACAAATATTCCAGAGTTCTCTATATTTAACATCTCCTTTAGGAAGTCCATTATAGGCACGAGCAAATGCTTCATCAGCACCTGTAACTTTTATGTAAAGTTCATTTAGTATTTTATTCATTTCTTCTTTTGAATAATCTTTTTCAGAAACCCCAATAATTCTATCAACATTTTCTTCGTATCGTTTTGGTCGAAAGTCAGTTTTCAAAATTTCGCCATTAATAATTTTGATAAAAGCATAATCTAAATTCTGCATTTCTATTTCAGCTCTATCTGCATTGATATATTGAACAACAAGAGCAAAAGGTTTCTTTAGAACATGCACCTGAACATACCCGCCCGGGCACCAATAATTGGGATAAGTGATTGAGCCGGTATTTATGCATAAAGCACCATTGTTTTCATAACCTTCTACTTCAAATCGTTCAAAGAAATGCGTTGTTGCTGAAAGCACAAGATCAGCTTTTTCCATTACCAATTTCTCTCCTTCATCAGAAAGCAGCTGAATCCAACTGCCTGTTCTGGAATGTGCTGCAACAATAATGATGTCTTTCTCACCTTTATTGATA
>JAGMCF010000290.1 GCA_023129415.1 Candidatus Cloacimonadota bacterium | reverse complement strand
GGTTCGAGTCCTCTCTGGCGTGCCAATTTTATTGATATCTATTTGAATTCATTAATAATATTACATCCATTTATATAAAACTCCGAAATAACAATTAATCTTAGCAGAAGAAAGAATAAACATATTTATTTTCTAATTTATCATTTATTCAACTAAGATAAAAATTGACACGAAAAATTAAATATCATTTTTGTGTGTCTCATATATGAATAAATTAAATGAGTTCTGCAAAATTGTGTGTTTCACTAAATCTCAACTCTAAATTGTCATTCTGAGTGAAACGAAGAATCTCATAACTTGCTACATAATAAATACATAGAGATTCTTCACTTCGTTCAGAATGACAACATTGTATGATATTTCATTATTTTGCAGAACCCATTGAATAAATTAAAGCAAAGGAGAAAAAGATGACAGTATCAAAAAAATTAATGTTTATAATAATGTTACTAGTTCTTATTCTTTCCTATACTAAACCCTTGTCCGCAGAATGGGTAGTTTATCAAGTATCTGATGGTTATCACGACATAAGTACTTGGGGAGTTGGACCTGGTTTAGCTGATTGGAGACACTCAGCAAATATTATAAGTGGTGGGGTGTCTGCTCTTGCTGCTGCCTGGGCAGGTGCAGCATCTGGACAGGCAATGGTCAAAGTATCCCTTCCAAATTTCACTGATCCTGTTCCCATTAGAGTTGAAGCTACTATTACTTATATTGAAGGAACAATAAATTATGGATTTGGTTCTTTTTCAGGAACGAGACTTGCCTATGGTGCAAATGGTTCTATCCATTACCAGGATCTGGAATATGGATTAAGTTTTGCAAATATTTTTGATAAAATAATTGCAATAGCTCTACTTTTTACATATCCAACTCCACCTGCTTCATGGACGATAGTTAATAAAGTAATGAATTTCGTTGAGTTTATCAATGATCTCAATGATCATGCAACACTCGCTAGTGGACTTGCTGCACTTACTACTGAACAAGTAGCAAAAACAAAAAAGATTTCCTTCACATTTCTTGCTGATCCAGCTATTGTTAATACTGTAAGCATAGGCGTTCGTGCAGATGCAGCAGGAGCATTAACAGGTACTGGTTTTGCAATGGTTACCGGACAGGTAGAAGAAATTAAGATATATAAGGGCGCACTGAATGGTGAATGGATACCGATTCCAACAGTGTCGGGTCAATGGATTCGATATGAAATGGGTGGTGAACCTGATGAATATGAATGGTGGGATTATGCATTAAAAGATAATGTAGGTCTGGGGCACATCGGAATATATCATCCATATTCTCCAACTCATGCTGATAACTATATTTATAGGCATCGTATTGGATCAACCCCACCTGATGATTACCTTATTCTGAATAATGCATTAGGTTCGCCTGTATATGAGGATGAATATTTTGATCTGAACTACTCCTCTTCAGATCTTGATGCTCTCGATAATGAAGGCACATTTGAAGCCTGGGTTAAACCGATGGATACTGAGCTTTTTAGGGGACATGTGATATATACATCAGAGGGTGGAACTACTCCAGATGGTTGGGGGGGTCATGAGGAAATTCATTTAAGTCTTAGTCAAAATGGTCAATTTGCCTTTTATATTGGAGGTACTGACGGAAATCCTAATATTAACCTTTATTCAGGAGTTGATGTAGTTTACGAACTTAACGAGAGATATTACCATATAGCAGGCACATATCTAAATTGTGGTGGCAGCCTTACAGCTTATCTCTATGTAGATGGCGTTGAAGTAATTGGAGTTTTTCAGCTAATAGTGCATCAATTAATTTAAGTGAAATTATGCTTGGAAGATGTTCTTCTAATGATAATCCACGATATTTTCACGGAAAAATGAAAGGTATTAAGGTATATGGAAGAATGTTATCTTCTAGAGAAGTTCAGGTTTCATATTGGAAAGGTGGTGGAGATACCGGAAATCCCACTACTCCGGTAATTGCGGAAGAACCGGAATATTCACCTGCAACTATTAACCTTATTTCATGGGAAGCAAGTACGGATGATATAAGTGGGGTAGCTGGCTATATGATACAATGTAAAAATAATAGTACTTCTGAGATAGTTCAAGATACCATAAGTATCACAAGTCATATATTCACAGGTCTTGAACATGGAATATCATACTCATACAAAGTTGCAGCAAGGGATAGTGCAGATAATGTTAGTGGTTGGACAAGTTGGGTAACTTCAATTCAGGACACATTACAGCCCACCCAACCAGTTATGAATTCTGAACCTGCATATTCTACAGGAACAAGCAATACAGTTTTTTGGTCCGCATCAACTGATGGAACAAGTGATGTAAGTTATTGGGTTCAATGCGCAACTGACACAATTTTTTCTGATACACTCGATCTCTTTTCAGAAGCAGGTTGGATTCTAGAAACAAATTATAAATTTACCGGACTTCAGATTGGCAATACTTACTATTATCGTGTAAAAGCAAGAGATGAAGCTGGAAATGAAAGTGATACTTCAAATGTAGTCTCCTCCACACAGGATGATGGTTCTCAATATAATACCTACTATGTTAGCCCTTTTGGTGATGATGGCACAGGAGTTGGTTCTATAAATTTCCCTTGGCGAAATATCCAGACAGCAATTAACAATGCTTCCTCCGGCGACATCATTAAAGTAATTGATGATAACGATTCAACAACAGTTGATTATGAAGAATACAACGGGTCGGATTCCAATGGACATATTGTAATTTATAAAAGAATAACAATAGAGAGATATGATGATGATAATACACGCCCTCAGATAAAGGCTTTATATTATAATTATAATATATTTTACATAAATTCTGATAGTGTTACTATAAAGGATTTAGATATATATGGCACGATTTTTTCTATTCCCGGTCCAAGTGGAATTTATCTTTATGAATCCTCTGATTGCATTATTGAGAATAATAGATGTGGTTGGGATAATATTAATAAAAATTATTATGGTATATATCTATGTGATTCAAATGATAATATTATCAGGAACAATATTTGTAGTTCAAATACCTGTAGAGGTATTTATTTGGAGAATTCAGATAATAATACAATTTCCGGAAACATTTGTAAATCAAACACATACCATGGTATACGTTTGAATATAAGTGATGGCAACTTTATTTATAATAATACATGCAACACTAACCCTAATACTGATATTCACTTAAACTCTTCTGGTTATAACACTATTTCTGGAAATAATTCATCAGCATATCTATTTACACAAAATTCGAATAGAAATAATATCTCTGGTAACAATTTTTACAAATTATATGTTTATGGTTATTGTCTTTATAATACTGTTGCCGGTAACACCATCAGCGCAGATGGTTCACTACTATTACACAGTATACAGGTAATAAATAACCGTTTCTATTTTAATAATGTGCTTGGTGCCATTAGTACTACTGGCAGCGATAATATCTGGAATTCTCCTACAAAGATTGGTTATATCTATGGAGGCTCTGAGCAAACATACAAAAATTACTTGGGTAATTTCTGGAGCGCTTACGCAGGTAGCGACATTGATAATGATGGAATTGGAGAAGAGAGTTTTACATATGGTAGTTACATTACAGACAACTATCCTCTAATGGCTTCTACTGATAATTATAGTCTGCAAGCATGGTGGTTAGCCAACTCCATAATGTATCGTGGGGATTTATCAAAACAGGGTGGTATTGTAGGTATAAATACAGGTTCATCACATATATGGGTATCAGACCAAATGACTCTACAGGATATTGAATTTCAAGCAGGAAACCAAAGCGATGAAACAAGTTGGACCGGGCATATAACTTTTACTACTACACCTTCAAGTGTTGATAGCATTATAATTGAAATCGGCTATACAGATGACCAAAACGGAAATGGCTTCTCCGCTCAAGGACCACAAGCAAGGTTATCAGGTCTCGACTTTGATAATAATATACGTTCTGTTGCATTTGCCACCACTGCTCAATCCTTTACAATTCCACAAGGCAAATATCTGGCTATGAAATTAACAAATTATGGTGCTTATTATTACAGTGTTCGTGTGGGAGGTTCATGGAGCTTTATCCAAGCACCACTTGGAAGTCAAGACTATACCCTGCCTGTTGAACTCTCCTCCTTCACAGCAGTTTATACTAAAAATGAATCTGGTAACGACTTTGTAACAGTTAAATGGGATACTGCAAGTGAGACAGATGTAATTGGATTCAATATCTATCGGTCTGAATATGATGACATCGGCACTGTTGGAAACCATATCAACTCATATCTTATTCCAGGACATGGAAGTACTTCGGACCCACATTCATACTTATTTGAGGATTTAACTGCAGATGTTCACATACTTTATAATTATTGGTTAGAAGTTGCAGATTTTGGTGGAATATCGGAGTATTATGGTCCGATAAAATATATTCCCGGAGATATAGATGGAGATCAGGTAGTAGATTTATACGATGCCACGAAACTATTTAGCAACTATCCCAATCCAGTGGTTAATTCTACTACTATAAAGTATCAATTAAAGGGTAGTGTAGTAGAGCAGGATGCAATAATTAAGATTTACAATATTCTTGGTGAATTAGTAAAAATTGTTAAAGGAAAGAAAGGTAAAGCAGAATTAGATGTATCTGATCTTGCAACCGGTATATACCTCTACCAACTTAAGACAACAAGCTATAATGAAGTAAAGAAGCTGATCATAGTTAGATAAGATAGAATTTAAAAATTATAAAAAAGTAATAGATGAGCCCGTTCTAAATCCCCGATTTAATCGGGGACATATTTAGTAAAATAAGAAACCGTTCCCAGTTAAATAAAAAAGATTTAACGGGACAGGTAAAACGGTTAATAATAAGATAGTAACTCTTAACCGATTCATCGGTAAAAGGAGCCGTCAGGGATTCATCCTTCGCAGTAGCAGATTCTACTGCTACGAAGAATGGACCACTCCCTGACGCTGGCGAGATAACTCTCATTATTATCAAATAACATTACTTTTCCGCTAAATTCTAAGTAATTATCGTCATATCTTAATCCATTGACTCTTCATCTCCCTTTTACCAAAATATTTAACGCAAAATTACCATCTTACGAGTCTGCTGAAAATTCTTCCCTGAGAGACGATAAAAATATATTCCGGAATTCACCTGTTCTCCTGTGTCATCAAGACCATTCCAGTTATATGGGTGGGAACCTGCTTGTAGAAAACCTTTAAAAATCATTTTTACTCTCTGACCAAGCAGATTAAAGACTTCCAATGTTACATCTTGCGACTTGGGTAAGGTAAAACAAATAGTAGTCCAGGGTTGGAATGGATTAGGATAATTTTGATCCAATTTAACTTGATTTGTTTGTGTATTTTCTGGATCAATACTACCTCCAGTAGGATCATAATAAATTAGCTCTGTCCCTACTGTGCTGGGAATATCAGTATCTTCAATAGTGATTTGAG
>JAGMCF010000029.1 GCA_023129415.1 Candidatus Cloacimonadota bacterium | reverse complement strand
ATTTACAATCTTGCAGCTTTACTTTCAGCAGTTGCAGAAGCCAAACCACAACTTGCCTGGGATATTAATGTTGGAGCGTTGTTAAATGTTTTGGAAGTAGCAAGAGAGCTTAAATGTGCAGTATTCAATCCAAGTTCTATCGGGGCTTTTGGTAATTCCACTCCTCACAATAATACCCCACAAGATACAATTCAACGCCCGAATTCAATTTATGGAGTTACTAAAGTTACAGGAGAATTACTTTGTGATTATTATTTTGCAAAATTTGGAGTAGATACTCGTGGAGTAAGGTATCCCGGTATAATTTCTAATGTAACTCTTCCCGGTGGTGGAACCACAGATTATGCAGTTGAAATTTTTTATGAAGCAATCAAAAATAAAAAATATACCTGCTATTTAAAGCAAGGAACTTATCTTGATATGATGTATATGCCAGATGCGATAAAGGCAGGAATAGAAATTATGGAAGCCGACCCTTCCAAACTAAAGCACCGTAATGCATTCAATGTGGCTGCTATGAGTTTTGAACCAGAGGAAATTGCTGCTGAAATCAGAAAATATATTCCAGAATTTAAAATGGATTACGATATAGATCCTGTCCGTCAGTCAATTGCAGATTCATGGCCCAATAAAATGGATGATTCATCAGCTCGTGAAGAATGGGGCTGGGAATATGAATATGATCTTCCAAAGATGACAAAAGATATGTTAGATGTGCTTTCTAAAAAATTAGGAATTAGGAATTGAAAAAGAATATAATCATCTTAATTGTGCCTTTGTTATTCATTATACTTGTTTTTGGTGGCTGTAGTGAATACTATGATGTCTATAAAGATTGTATATATTTGGTTGATACTAATGGAAATAATCTTACCAAAGTGATTGATCTAGGGCATACGAGTGAATTTGAAGACAGTTTTGTTCCTGGCGCAAATGATATTCAATTTACACTCAATGGAGAAAAAATCATTTATTGCACCCCTGATGGAAACTACGGAAAGGATAAACTATATTCCGTAGACATTGATGGAGATGATATAACTATTTTGAGTAAAAACTTAGAAGTTTGGGGTAAACCTTCAATATCAAGATTGCGAATTGACACGAATATTGTTTTTTCTGCTTATGCAAACAATGTTCTTGATATTTTCATGACAACATTAGATGGGGCGGAACCAATCAATCTTACCAACTCATATGAAGTGGATGAAAAATATCCGAATTTTTCACCTGATGGAAATGAAATTATATTTTCAAAAGATAACGATACCTGTTCTTTCATTTGTAAAAAGAACCTTAATACAGGAGAATATGATATACTTGCGGTTAGTGATGATCACAGATTCTCTTATCCTGTTTTTTCACCTGATGGAATAAAAATATTTTACATTAAGCATAGTGAATTATTTGTAATGAATTCTGATGGTTCAGAGCAGGTGAAGATTTTCGATGACATTAGAAGTACTTTATCGTTTTCATCTGACGGATCAATAATTGTTTTTAGTAATTATTCTAATCTTTATGTAATGAACAGCGAGGGTTTTATCATTAGCGAAATTGAAATTATTGATTCACGACCACACAACCCACAACTATCATCAGATGGAATGTACATAGTGTATCATTCTGATTATGGTCTATACGGGGTATATATTATTGGAAGCGATGGCAGCAATAGAAGAAAGCTCTATCAAAAAGGACGTATGCCGGTATTTTCACCTGATGGTAATAAAATTGCATTTTCCAGTAAATATTTTTATGAAAGAGTACATAGTTCTGGTGGATGGTTTTTTTAAATTAACGAATATAAGGAGTAAATAATGTCAAACATCAAATCTTATGCTGAAAGAATAAAAAACTTTGATTGGTCAATTTCAGAAAAAGAACTTGGCTACAAAGAAGGTGATGTGATAAATATCGGTTGGTATTGTTCAGACCGTATCTGCAAAATGGGAAAAGCAGATAAGCTTGCGCTCATCTGGGAAGGTTTGGGTGGAATAGAAAAGAAATATACATTCAATGATGTGCGACTGAAAAGCAATACTATAGGATCTTTTCTTAGAGATCTGGGCATCAAAAATGGAGATAGAGTTTGTCTTTTTCTGGATAAATTTCCTGAACTTTATATCGGATTTTTAGGTATTCTTAAAATTGGTGCAATTGCGCAGCCACTTTTCTCTGCCTTCGGAGATGAGTCTTTGCATGTAAGGTTGGACAATGCAGAAACAAAAGCAATTATCACACAGAAAAGGCATGTATCTAAAGTAAGAAAAATTTTAGATCAGATGCCTTATGTGAAACAGATTATTATTGTTGATTATGATGGCAGAAAACCACTTAGAGAAAGAGAGATTGCGTTCTCAATGGATGAAGTAGAACCAGTTGAAAATCTTGAAATTTTCCCTTCAAAAGCAGAAACTACATCAGTCCTTCACTATACATCAGGCACAACAGGACAGCCAAAAGGTGTCAAACATGTTCATTACTCAATCATTTCCCAATACTTAACAACAAAGTGGGTTTTAGATCTTCGGGAGGATGATATTTATTGGTGTACTGCAGACCCAGGATGGGTAACAGGAACTTCCTATGGCATAATTGGTCCCTGGAGTTTGGGTATTACTCAATGCGCTCTTGATACTGGATTTTCAGCAGGAAGTTGGTATAAATTTATTGAAAAGCATAGAGTTACAGTCTGGTATTCTGCCCCAACCGCTATTCGTTCATTAATGAGGGCTGGAGATGAAGTGGTTAAACAACATAATCTTTCTTCCCTTAGACATCTTGCAAGTGTGGGTGAGCCACTTAATGCAGAAGCTGTTATCTGGTCAGAAAAGGTTTTTGGGAAGCCTTTCCAAGACAATTACTGGCAAACAGAAACTGGCTCAATAATGATTTCCAATTATCCTGGAATGAAGGTTAAGCCCGGCTCAATGGGAAAACCATTCCCTGGTATTACTGCTACAGTTTTAAATCCAAAAACTTATGAACCATGGGAAGAATCTGGTAAAATTGGACTTATTTCTTTTAAGCCTGGATGGCCAGCAATGTTAAGGACTTACTGGGGAAATGAAGAAACTTTCAAAACCAAATTTAAAAATGGCTGGTATATTTCTGGCGACCGAGCAAGAATTGATAAAGATGGATATTTCTGGTTTGTAGGCAGAGATGATGATGTTATAAATACTGGTGGTCATCTTGTAAGCCCATTTGAAGTTGAATCTGCTCTTCTGGAGCACGAGGCTGTGGCTGAATCTGCAGTTGTGGCAAAACCAGATGAAATAAATATGGAGGTTGTAAAAGCATTTGTTCATTTGAATCCGGGATATGAAGCAAGTCCTGAACTTGAATTGAAAATTATGAATTTTATCCGAAAAAAACTTTCTCCTCTTGCAATGCCTCAAGAGATTGAATATGTGGATTCACTTCCAAAAACAAGAAGTGGAAAAATTATGCGCAGAATTCTTCATGCAAAAGAATGGGGAGAAGAAATCGGTGATACTTCCACTTTGGAAGACGATGAATAAAACATTGCCACCAAGTCACCAAGACACGAAGGGGAAAGCATAATTCTTTGTGTCTTCGTGCCTTTGTGGTTAATTATTTTTCGAAAAGAAATAAAGGAGACAAAAAAAATGGAAGAAATGAAAGATGTAGTCCTGGAATATGTAATTGAAGAATACCTTGAAGACGAAGATGAGGAAATAGATTATGATACCCCGCTTATATCTGGTGGTATTGTGGATTCCTTCTCAATGGTGTCATTAATGAGATTCTTGGAAAATAAGTATAAGATTTCTATTCCGAATGAAAAAGCAACACCCGATGCATTTGATAGTGTGAATAAAATTTGCGCCTTGGTGAAAGAATTCATAAAGTAAGTAATTTTAGATTTACTGAAATATAGCTTTGCGAAAGTTTACAACTTTCGCAAAGTTAACAAGTTTGGAGGATAACAATGGCTTATAGCGACAAAATTAAAGAGATTTACTTACAAGAGCTTAAAGATATTCAAGATGCAGGAATCTTTAAGCAGGAAAGATTTATTCATTCAGCTCAAGATGCTGATATTGAAGTGGAATTTCCACAAGGTTCATCCTTGAAAAAAGTGATCAATATGTGTGCGAACAACTATCTGGGACTTTCCAGTCATCCTGATGTTGTTAAAGCAGCACACGAAGGATTGGATTCTCGCGGTTATGGAATGTCATCTGTGCGTTTTATTTGCGGAACTCAAGACATCCACAACGAGTTAGAGAAAAAGGTTACAGAATTTTTGGGCACTGAAGACACGATTCTTTTCCCATCTTGTATGGATGCAAATGCGGGTGTTTTTGAAGCAATTCTTACAAATGAAGATATTATGATTTCTGACCGGCTGGTTCACGCTTCTATTATTGATGGAATTCGTCTCTGTAGTGCTATGCATGATACTTTCAAACATTCAAATATGAAACATTTGGAGAAAAAACTTCAGCTCCATTCAGACAAGAGACTCAAAGTGGTTATCACCGATGGTGTCTTCTCTATGGATGGCGATATGGCAAAACTTGATGAGATGGTTGAACTTGCCGAGAAATACGATGCTATGGTCTTTTTAGATGACTCTCACGCTTCAGGCTTTATTGGAAAAACCGGAAGAGGAACTCATGAGCATTGTGGGGTTTTTGGCAAAATAGACATCATTACAACTACCTTTGGCAAAGCACTTGGTGGTGCTTCAGGCGGTTGTGTTTCAGGCAGGAAGGAAATTGTGGAAATGTGTCGTCAGAAAGCTCGTCCATATCTCTTCTCAAACACTATGGCTCCTGTAATTGTTGCAGGCATTTTGAAAGTTCTGGATATTCTTTCTAAAAGTACTGAAAGAAGAGACAAACTTGAAAATAATACAAAATTTTGGAGAAAAGGTCTAACAGAAGCTGGTTTTGTTCTCAAAGAAGGAGATACGCCAATTGTTCCAATAATGCTTTTCAACGCAAAACTCTCTCAAGATATATCTAGAGATCTTTATGATGAAGGCATTTATGCAATTGGTTTCTTTTTCCCGGTAGTGGCAAAGGGACAGGCAAGAATAAGAACCCAAATCTCTGCAGGACATGAAATTCACCATTTGGAAAAAGCTCTTGAGGCATTCATCAAAGTTGGAAAGAAATACGACATACTTGGCAAAACAAAACAGGAAATCATTGAGATGTATGGGATGTAGTACATCCAATTTGAAATTATGAATTTTAATTTGTATATTAAAATTGAACCCTTTAAGAGTAAGATTTATTATGATTGATTATTAAGGATTTTAAAAATAATTGGCTCAATTATAGAATTTTATGATATAAATTAAATAATAGTCGTATCTTCAAGTTTATAATTTTGTAAAAAGGTATTTAAAAACTTTACAATTTCTTAAATAGTATAAAAAGTTGTAATACAAATTTATTTGGAGGATGAAAGTGCTAATGTTTTATCGAAGAAAAATATTACTTGCTTTGGTAGAAATATTTGGTAATGAATTAGATAACACTGACTTCGAAAAATTGATGTTTTTATATTGTAAAGAATTCAACCAAAAATTCTATGAATTCTTCCCATATAAATTTGGTTGTTTCAGTTTTGTTAGTTATCATGATAAACGGATCCTAACTCAGCAAGGTTTTTTAAAAAATTCAGACAATTTTATACTAAATATAAATGAGTCCTTTTTAATTCAATTAAAGCAACAAGATAGAAATAATTTAAACCTGTTTTATAATAAAATGAAAAACTATAACAGCAATGAAATAATAAAGAAAACCTATTTTGAGTATCCATATTATGCCAGCAAAAGTGAAGTTATAGATAAATTTTTAACTTCTAATGAGAAAACTGAGATTATCTCTTCAAATCAATTCAATAATCATCCAGCTTTGTTTACAATAGGATATGAAAGTTTAACCATTGATTCTTTTTTAAATAAACTTATTGAAAACAATATTAAGATGGTTATTGATGTTAGGAAAAATCCATTTTCAATGAAATTAAATTTTTCAAAGAAAAAATTGAGTGATTATTTATCAAAAGTAGAAATTAATTATATTCACATTCCCGAATTAGGTATAAAGTTAGAATTTAGACAAAACCTTTCAACTTTAAAAGATTATAAAGAATTATTCATTCTATATGAAAAAGAAGTTTTGCAAAAACGAAAAAAAGACCTTAAAATGATAATAAATTTTATTAAACTATATAGACGAATTGCACTAATGTGTTTTGAAAAGGATTATCAAAGGTGTCATAGGCATATAATTTCAAATTATTTATCTAAGTACAAGAATTTCGATATTAAAATCATTCATTTGTAGAATAGAATTTATGGAATACCTACCTCATGATATTCCCAAAGCAAAGGTTTTAATTACTGTTAAAACTTATCCGCTTCCTACTACCTCCCATGGTGAAGTCGTATGTACTGCAGGACTCTTAGAAAATGGTAAATGGATTAGAATATATCCTATACTTTTTAGATTTCTCTCAAAAGAGAAACAATTCAAAAAATATCATTGGATTGAGATTGATCTTGTTAAATTAACAACTGATTTTCGACCTGAAAGCTATCATCCTAAGAAAGATGTTGATCAAAATCTCAAGATTTTAAACAGAATTGGAACTAAGGATGGATGGAAAACTAGAAAAAAGTTTGTTTTGAAAGAGGTTTTTTATTCATTTGATAAATTAATTAGCCTTGCAAGAGAGGATCAAAAGAAATCTTTAGCTACATTAAAACCATTAAAAATAATTGGATTTGATTTTGAAGAAGATGAAAGAGAATGGAAACCAAAATGGAAAGCTAGGTGGGCTCAACTTGAGATTTTTGACAAATTACAAATATCAAAAATTATAAAGAAGGTGCCTTATAAATTTTATTATAAATTTCTTTCAGAGGGAGATAAAAATCCAAGAAAATTAATGATTGAGGACTGGGAGATAGGTGCTTTATACTGGAATTGTTTAAAGCAAACTAATGGCAATGAATTAGAATCTATTAATCTTGTTAAAAAGAAATATTTCGACGAATTTGCCCTTAATAAGGATTTATATTTTTTCGTCGGTACTAATTTTGAAAATCATCTTAAAAATTATCGTAATCCATTTATAATTATTGGATTGTTTTATCCACCAAGAATTAAAGAAAATCACCAATTAGAGATTCTTACCGAATAGTTTCTTACACTTTCCCCCAATAAAATCTAAGTTAATTTGTTAACCAAAATATTGTTGGAAATTTTATATAATTCGATATTTATATTAATTCAAAAAGGTGGGTTAAATGATGAACAGATACTTTAAAATAGTTCTATTATTACTTATCATTATTCTATTATCAGGTTGCATCCCCGGAGATAGTAAGCATACTGAAGAAAAACCTGCTGGATTTTTCTGGGGTATTTGGCATGGATGGATCGCTCCAATATCACTTATTATTAGAATTTTTAATCCTAATATCCGAATATATGAAACTGCAAATACTGGTTGGTGGTATGAGTTTGGTTTTTATATTGCTATCATTAGCGGTTTTGGTGGACTATCATTGTCTAGAACAAAAAGAAAATCGAAAAAATAAGTATTGGAGAAAGTTTCATAAATTTTTTAATATTATATTTTTTAAATGGATTGAGTAATAATTCTGAACAAATACTTAAATTAAATTGTCTTTTATACTCTGTAAGATATTTTTTATTTTACGGAGTAAATCATTTCAATTTTGATTCTTCATTAAAGATAAAATATGAAAATAGGCACTTTATACATCGTAGCAACCCCAATCGGTAATCTGGAAGACATAACCTTCCGTGCGATAAGAATTCTGCAAGAAGTAGATTTAATAGCAGCTGAGGATACTCGGAACTCATCAAAATTAACTGCAAAGTATGATATTAAAACAGAGTTAATTAGCTATCATAAATTCAATGAAAAACGAAAAACTGAATTTCTAATTGATAAGTTGAAATCTGGCAAAAGCATTGCAGTGATTTCTGATGCTGGAACACCCGGAATTTCTGATCCATCGCAGATAATTGTAAAGGAATGCATCAAAAATGAAATTCCAGTCATTCCAATTCCCGGACCTTCTGCTATCATAACTGCTCTTTCAGCTTCAGGACTTTCAACTGAAAATTTCTCCTTTTTCGGATTTCTTCCAAAATCAAAAAGCAAACAAAGAGCATTTCTACAAAATTTTATTTTACGAGAAGAGACCTTAATTTTTTACGAATCCCCAAAAAGAGTAATTCAAACTCTCCAGAATTTTTTAGATATTTTGGGCAATCAGCAAGTAGTAGTTGCAAAGGAATTAACGAAAATTTATGAGACATTTTTCCGAGGAACTATTAAAGAAGTATTATCGCAATTAGATGAAACAAATCTAAAAGGAGAATTTGTAATTTTACTTGAAGGTGCTGAAGAAAGAGAAATCTCTGATTCGGAAATTGAGAAATTATTACGGGAAAAAATTAGTCTCGGTCTTTCAAAAAGGGAAGCAGTAAAGGAAATTTCAAAAAGCATTAATATTAAAAAGAACCGAGTTTATCAGGTTTCTTTGAGGATATAGATAATATGGGTGATGAATTACACATCTCTCGGCTAAAGCCGTTTCTTCTCTTGATAGGGGAGATATGCAAAAAAATCCCCTCTTGCCTGTCCGTCCTCTGTCGGAAGAGGGGTGGCATTCTGACGAAGTCGGAATGACGGGGTGTGTAAAATGCCAATAAAGCACGATATGTAAATTTGGAAGATTCAGATAAATTTGTTGACAAGACTATTTAATCCAAAAAGCTAAAATTATGAAAGAAAAAACCAAAAATATTATCTCCAATTTAGTTATCCGCTTCCACAGAAATAAAGAAATATACAAAAATCCGAAATATAATGAAACCCAACTAAGACGAGAATTTCTTGACCCATTCTTTTCTGCACTTGACTGGGATGTTGCAAACAAGCAGGGATTTGCTGAACAATATAAAGAAGTTGTCCACGAAGATACGATTAAAATCAGTGGAACAACAAAAGCACCTGATTATTCCTTTCGCATTGGAGGTGTGCGTAAATTCTTTGTTGAAGCCAAAAAACCAGCGGTTGATATAAAATACGACATTCATCCATCATACCAGCTTCGCAGATATGCCTGGAGTGCAAAACTACCAATTTCTATTCTTACAGATTTTGAGGAATTCTCTGTTTACGATTGCAGAATAAAACCAAACCAAAAGGATAATGCAAGCATAGCTCGTATTTATTATCAAACTTATGATAAATATCTTCAAAATTTGGATTTTATTTATAACACCTTTTCCAAAGAATCAATATTAAAAGGAAGTTTTGACAAATACATCTCCACTGCAACAAAGAAAAAAGGAACTTCTGAGGTGGACAAAGAATTTCTCAAAGAGATTGAAAGATGGCGGGATACTCTTGCTCGTAACATAGCTTTGAGAAATAAGAAACTCTCAATTTTTGAAATAAATTTTGTAGTTCAACTCACAATTGATAGAATAATTTTCTTAAGAATCGCTGAAGATAGAGGAGTTGAAGATTATCGTAATTTATATAAACTTGCAGAGAAAAAGGAGATTTACAAAAACCTCTTTCATCTATTCAGAATAGCAGATGATAAATATAATAGTGGCATATTTGATTTTCAAAAAGACAAAATTTCTTCTAACATATCAATTGATGACAAAGTTCTGAAATCCATTTTACTGCACCTTTATTATCCTGAAAGTCCTTATGAATTTTCTGTTCTGCCAGCAGATATTCTCGGCAATATTTATGAGCAATTTCTTGGCAAGACCATTCGGCTGACACCTTCTCATCAGGCAAAAGTTGAGGAAAAGCCAGAAGTTCGCAAAGCTGGTGGTGTGTATTATACACCCCAATACATTGTTGATTATATTGTAAAAAATACTGTTGGTGAAAAGCTAAAAGGAAAAACACCACGACAAATCTCGAAAATTACAATCTGCGATCCTGCTTGTGGTTCTGGTAGCTTCCTTATTCAAGCATATCAATATCTGCTGGATTATCATTTAGAATTTTATCAGAAAGATATTAAAAAATATAAGGATAAAATTATCCAAATTTCTGAGGATAGTTACCAATTAACGACACAAGAGAAGAAACGAATTTTGCTGAACAATGTTTATGGAGTGGATATTGACCCACAGGCAGTTGAAGTAACAAAACTTTCCCTTTTATTGAAAGTTCTTGAGGGTGAAAACAGAGAAACACTGCAAAGCCAATTAAAACTATTCCATGAAAGAGCTTTGCCAAATTTGAGTAATAATATCAAATGCGGAAATAGTTTGATTGGCACTGATTTTTACGATACTGCTGATATGTCTCTGTTTGGAAATGATGCGATGAGAAAGATAAATGCTTTTGACTGGGAGAAGGAATTTCCGAAAATATTTCACCAAGATAAAGACCTTCAAGGTTTTCAAAACCTTGAAGGTCTGAGTGATGTAGGTTTTGATGTGGTGATTGGAAATCCACCGTATGTTAAATATGAAAATTTAGATAACAATACCAAGATATATGCAAAATCTGAATATAAATGTGCGAAAGGTTTTTTTGATATCTTTCAGTTATTCTTGGAGAATTCATTTAAAATGTTGAGCATTACTGGATTATTGGGATTCATTATACCAAATTTATTCTTGAAAGGGATGAATTATAAATTTTCAAGAAAATATTTTTATGAAAATTCTTCTATTGCAATAGTTAGGAATTATGGAGATGGTGTATTTAAGAAAGTAAAAATGCCTACTTGTATTATAATATTCAAAAAAGAAATAGATAAAAAAAGCAAAGTTACATTTTATTTAAAAAGAAATAGTGAATTTTTAGAGTATAAAGTTCCGCAACAAATTTTTTACAATGAAAATTATATTTATTCTATGGTTAATATTGGTAAAGAGTTAATGAGAAATAATATAAAATTAGAAGAGATAGTAAAGATAACCAGGGGATTAGAAATTGGAAGAAAATTAGCAATTTCTCCCAATAATAATCATTTTGAAATATTATTTGGAGAAGACATATCTCGCTATCTAGTGAAAAGTAAACATTACATTGAAAATAAAATATACAATGAATATAAAAAAGATGAAGAAATATTTAAAAGTGAAAAGTTGATTATACGTGAAACTGGAAACAGAATTACAGCAACCTATGATGATTCAGGTATAATTACAAATAGAAGTTTGTATTGTATTAGATCAAACAATATTAACTTAAAATATTTATTAGCTATTATTAATTCAAAACTTATTCAATACTTTTATGAAGAACAATTTAAATCTGATTCGGATATATTCCCCAAAATTAGAATTGGACAAGTTAAAGAAATCCCAGTGAGACTTTTAGATTTTTCCAATCCATCTGAAAAGCAAATCCACAATACACTTGTTTTCCTTGTTGACCAGATGCTTTCTGCACAAAAGCAATTTCATTCAGCAAAAATAGAAAGGGATAAAAAACTCTACAAACAAAAGATAGATATTCTTGATAGGAAAATTGATAGGTTGGTTTATGAATTTTATGACTTGACAAAAGAGGAGATAGGGATTGTGGAAAATGATAACGAGAATATATAATTATTGTCCAATGGTTGGTAAATGTCCATATGAGCCTGTGGATATAATACCTGACTCATACTTCTTGATTCAGCCATTTGACATTGAAAAAGTAGAACGTGAAAAGGCGATAAACTCCGCACTCAAAAAATTTTATGGTGGCCATAGAAAATACGAACTTAAAAAATCGGATTGCAAAATATACGATAGAAGCAGTTATTGTGACATCTGTTTAAAAATAAAATTATCTCAATTCTGTATAGTTGATATATCAGGTGAGCTTCATGAGACTATTGATAAGGACTCGGGTAAAAAGGAAACAAAAGTATTCTTGCGCCCGAATGTTGCCTTAGAGTTAGGGATGGCATATGGATTCAATAAACCTGCATTGATACTGTCCCGTAAGTTGAATGGCAAACGTCAAATCCCATCTGACATAGACTTTGTTAGATACATTGACATTTCATTAATAGATTTTCAAGGATGGCTTGGTGCATCTCAAAAGTTATTAGATAGTTTAAGAGAAAGAATGCCTTTTAGACCTATAAAGGAATCCTTAGATTTGGATCCCCAAAAACTAAAGCAATATATTAAAAAATATTATAAACCGTTAATCCATTTAAAAGAAAGACTACAATCTCTGCGGAAGAGAAACTTTAAGATAAATCAAATAGTCTATCGGAGAGGAAAGCTAGTTGGCATAATAAAAGAAGCGAAGGATTTATCAGAAGATATTTATTTTAACTTTTATGTCTCAGAAAATGAAATTGAACAGTTAGTAGGACAATTGAGAGTTTATCATGTGCAACCAACTGGATTGGCTCAGGTAGAATTTTATATGGTAAAAGGTGGTGGAGATTATTTAGATAAAGTTGCTCAGTATTGTTTCAAAAATTATAATTTTGTCCCTAATGAGCATAGACTTGAGTTGATTATTACTGAGGAAGTTAAGAAGATAAGCTTAAAAGAAATAAAAGATTTAATAAATAATATACAAAATATGTTATAAGGAGGTGTCATTATGACAGAAATTGAAGGTAAAGTTGCCAAGATAATAGATGTATATACAATCATTATTAATAAGGGATCTGAACATGGTGTTGAAGAAGATATGCGTTTCGTAATCTACGAGCCTGGCGAAGATGTTAAGGATCCTGATACTAAAAAATCTTTGGGTAACTTTGAATATGTTAAAGCGAAAGTAAAAGTTACTTATGTCCGTGAAAAGTTCGCTACTGCGGAAACCTATGAGACATATACATTTTCTTTGAGCAATATAGCTGCAATACTAACAGAAAAGTCTAAGCGACGAGAATTACCCTTGGAAGAAGAAACGAGAGAACAGTTGCAAGAGAAACGAGTATCATCAGTAAAAATCGGAGATTTAGTTAGGCATATTTTGGACTGAAAACAAAAATATATAATATTAATGGTCAATTAGTGAAGACAATAATACCAATCCCGATAAATAGGGATGACCAATCTCCAATAACCACTGTTGTCTGGTAGGGGGGAAAGACGAAACTGGCAAACCTGTCTCCTCAGGAATTTATCTATACAAACTAAAATCTGACCAAACTAATATAATAAAAAAGATGTTACTGCTGATATAAATTGACAAGCATATAGTCTACAAGAGGAGAACTCATAAGCCTATGGATTCTCCTCTTTATTTTTATTATCAATCATATCAAAATTGACAAAAAATATTAACAACAAAAAGATTAATTTATGAAATTATTTGAAGAATCAACCATTAGTAGAGAAGACGAAAACATTTTTACTGTTACAGAAATAACAAAACATATCAACAATATCTTGCAAAGCAATATTCCAACTTTATGGGTAAAGGGCGAAATTTCAAATTATAAAAGGCATTCATCAGGTCATATTTATTTTACTTTGAAAGATGAGCAAAGCAGTCTGCTTTGTGTATTTTTCCATCAATACAATCAATATCTTCGTTTTGAGCCAGAAAATGGAATGGAAGTTATTTGCTTCGGACAGATAAAAGTATATGAAAGAAGTGGTCAGTATCAGTTATATGTAAACCAGATTCGACCACTTGGAATCGGGGATTTAGAGATAGCTTTTCGTAAACTTAAAGAAAAATTAGAGGATGAAGGATTGTTTGATGAGAAATGGAAAAAACCAATCCCAGAATTCCCAACCAGTATTGGCATTGTAACTTCACCAACTGGTGCTGCAATTCAAGATATAAAGAATGTAATTACTCGAAGATTTCCTGTGAAGATAATTCTGTATCCTGCAAAAGTTCAAGGACCAAATGCTGCATTAGAAATTACATCAGGAATTAAAACATTTAATAAGCTTAAAAATGTAGATGTAATTATTGTTGGTCGTGGTGGTGGTTCAATAGAGGATTTATGGGCTTTCAACGAAGAGACAGTTGCGCGAGCAATATTTGAATCTGAAATCCCTATCATATCTGCTGTTGGGCATGAAGTAGATTTCACAATATCTGATTTTGTTGCAGACCTCCGTGCTCCAACACCATCTGCTGCTGCGGAACTTGTAGTCCCGGATAGAGAAAGTGTCCAAAATGGAATTGATACCTTTTCGCAAAGACTAACTTCATTAATGCAAAATGAATTGCAATATCAAAGAAGTAAATGTACAGAACTCAAACTCAGATTAGAAAAATCCCATCCGAGAAATCTACTTCTTAATTATCTACAGCAAATTGATGAGCTTCACTTTCGCCTAAAAGATTCCTTACAAAAATTTGTAAATTATAGATTGATTCTTGAGCAGCTAAAAATAAAATTTTCACAAACCTTTAGAATTTCATATATTGAAAAACCAAAAAAAAATTTAATGCATTACGGGGATATTCTATTTAGACTTATCTTAAAAAATTTATCTGATAAACACGACAAATTTTTAAACTTAACTGCAAAATTAGAAGAATTAAATCCTCTAAAAATCTTGAAAAGAGGCTATAGTATTACAAAAAAGGATAAAAAAATTATAAATAGTATCAAAAAATTAAGAATTAATGACAAAATCAGTGTTCACTTTGTGGATGGTGAATGTGGTTGTGAAGTGGAAAAGATAAACAAAAAGGTAAAAGGTAAAAGGCAAAAAAAGATTAAAGATTAAAAGATTAAAGATTAAAGGGAAAAGATTAATTGGAAAACGGAAAATGGAATATGAAAACGATGATTCCAGATTTGGAATTAAAATATTATTTTCGGTGATTCTCGGTGTTCTCGGTGGTTAATTCTCTCAAGATGCCAGAAAAGGTAAAAGGTAAAAATTTCAAATGACAAATAACAATCCCCGATTTACTCTGGGACAAATAAAAATTGTTATCTTTATCATTTTTTCTATTTTGTTTTTTTATGAAATTTCATTTGCAAAATTTAAATCTTTGTGGGCAACAGCCTGGCAAATTAATTCTCCTGAAAAAGTTGTTGAGGTTGTGAAATTTGCATATACATACAACTTTGATGCAATCTTTGCAGAAATCCGTTACAGAGGTGATGCACTTTATATACCTAATAAAACTGACAGCACATATGAAAATCCAGAAAAACGGTCATACTTTTTAGAAGATTATAATAATGAGTTCGACCCTTTTGAATACCTTTTAACGCTCTCACATCTTTTTCATATTGATGTGTATGGATGGATTACAACATTTGTGGTTACTCCGAAAGAAACCGATAGGTTGCCAGAGACTCATATCTATTTTCAGCATCCAGAATGGATAACTTGCACTCAGGATTTTACCCCTATGAAAACAAGTGGGCCTGTTGGTGCATTTCTTGACCCCGGGATTAACGAGGTAAAAGTCTATACTGAAAATATAATTTTAGATATTATAAATAATTATAATCTGGATGGCATAATTTTGGATTATGTTCGATACCCGGATAAAAAATATGGATATAATCCCATTGCTTTAAGAAACTTTTCAGATGATATAATAGATGAATTCAATCCACCTAATTTTACATTTTGGAGACAAAAGCAAATCTCGAATTTTTTAATAAATATCAGCGAAAAAATCAAACTAATAAATCCAAATATAAAATTTGTTGTTACTGTCAAACCAGATTTTGATAATGCCAGGAATAATTATTTTCAAAACTGGAAAGAATGGTTGCGCGATGAAAATTTAGATTTTGTTTCATTAATGATTTATACAAAATTAGATAATGAGTTCGAAAAAATTATTGATCAAAACTTATTTGATGTTAAAAAAGAAAAAATTGGCATATCAATTCGTGCATGGGATGATGATAGAAAATATCCTTCACAAAAAATAGTTTCAAAAATAAACTTATGTTACAATTATGGATTTGGCAATATATCTTTGTTCCATTTTGGTGGAGTTACTAAAAATAATTTTTTCGAAATTGACCTATTCTCAAACTAACAGTAAATTGAAAATTTCTTTATCCAGCTTAAATTAAAATGTTTCTTAGTCACTTAATTTTTATATCCTTACACTATTTGGCAAAATATTTTTTATCCATCTCTGTGAAGCTTTTATTAATGAATGTTCACACAATAAAAATTTTTGCTCAACTTTTTTTGAACTATTATTTTCAGTGTTTCTCGGTGTTCTCGGCTTGCCCCGTAAGGAGGAACGACTGTATTGGGGTGGTTAATTCTTTTTGGTTTGGGTTTATCCGAGTTAGGATTAATTAAATGAGAATTGACATTTTATTAAATAAACTTTGTATCGTAAAACACCGTTCAATAGCAAAGAAGGCGTGTGAAAAGGGATTAGTTCAGATTAATGGAAAGAGTGTTAAACCCTCAAAAGCAGTAAAAATTGGTGATATAATTAGAGTTTCATTATACGGATTTATAATAGATTTTGAGTTAACCAGAATTCCACAAAGAAATATAAATAAATCTCAAACAAGTACCTATTATAAACTTTTAGTTAAAAATCAAATTTAGAAGTTATTTGTTTGATTAAAATTAAACTTAAAAAAATTGACAAAAAATATTACACTTTCTTTTTTATAAAAAAATATTTTGAGGAGGAAAGATGAAAAAGTTATTATTTGGATTTTTAATAATTACACTATTTTCAACTGGAAGCTTATTAGCAATACCAATTGATTCAGACTTAGCAACTCAAGTTGCAAATATGCACCTAATAATTTATGATAAAGACGACTTTCAAATTGATAATCTGTTTGAACTAAAAGATAATGATGGCAAAATTTTATCTTATGTATTCAACCTGATGCCAAAAGGTTACATCGCTATTTCCACTGATACAGACATAACACCTGTTATTGCTTATTCATTTCGCAATAATTTTTCACCAGAAGATATTATACAAAATATTTTCTATCAAATGTTGAAAAAGGATATGCAATTAAGATTGGAAGCAATCCCTTTAACATCTGAGGATATTAAAAGCAAAAATAATCTATTCTGGACAAATTACGAAAAAGAGAACATTAATTTTTTCAAAGGCCGGGGTCGTGGTATATGGCCAACACCAGGAACCACAACTACAGGCGGTTGGATAGAAACTCAGTGGAACCAAAACCCCTCACCATACTGGGATTACTGCCCATTAGATCCTGAACATGGTGGAAGATGTGTAGTTGGCTGTGTTGCTACAGCATTGGCACAGATAATTAATTATCATAGGTATATTAATGAAGCTTCTTTTGATGATAGTGACGATTATACATCCGCAAGTACTTATCCCTATATACATATTGATGATGATTGGTATATTCGTAATTTTCCTCCATTTCCTACATTGAATACATATCTTGATGAAATACGAGCTGTTTATTTAACAAATGATGCTCTTTCTAATCATCTGATTGCAGCTTTATCTTTCGCTTGCGGAGTAGCTGTTCATATGGGCTATTCTTCTGAAGGTTCCGGAGCCTATGTCTATTATCCCGGACATAATGATTTGCGTGATGCCCTTATATTCAAATTTGTATACGATACAGCAGTTGGTTATTACTCATCTAATCCAAATTTTTATTCCGTGATGGCTGATAACATGATGGATGCTCAACCTGCTGCATTAAGCATTTTAGGATCAGGAGGCGGTCATGCAATTATTTGTGATGGATACGATAGTGGTGGTGATAATCTTTTTCATCTAAATTTTGGATGGGGTTCCACTAATGTTTCATGGTATTCACTTCCAGATGGAATGCCTTCTGGATTTTATGCTGTTAATAGAGCAGTAATGAATATTGAAGGTGGTATACTTCCATTCCTTGAAATTGATTCTTATTTAATTTCTGAGGTGACAGGTGATTTTGATGGTAATGTCAATCCAGGAGAAACTATTGATCTCCGTATATGGCTTTCTAACGGAGAGACCTTTATCACTGCCACAGATATTGTTGCAATCCTGCGATGCGATGACCCCCGTGCAACAATACTTGATTCTATTGGAACCTATAACAATATTTCTCCAGGCTCTTCAGGATTGAATTTAATAGATCCATTCACTATAGAGTTCGCGGAAGGAATTGGAGTCTGCACAATTGATTTTACATTACATGTGACAAGCAATATCGTCTATTCTGCAGACCTTGATTTTAGCATTGATGTAGTATTTGATCAATCTGGATGGCCTATTGAAATAATCAATGGTGTTTTAGGATGTCCGGCTTTAGTAGATATTGATTCTAACGGAGAAATAGATGTAATCTTTGGTGATAAAAATGGTGATGTTCATTGCTGCGATAAATCTGGAAATGAATTCCCTGGTTTTCCATTTAATACAGGTGATCAAATATACGGGTCTGTAGCTATTGCAGACATCAACGGTGATGACACGCTTAATATTGTAGTTGGTTCCAGAAGTAACAATATCTATGTATTAAAGCCAAATGGTGATGTGTTATTTTCCTTTGCTTCTACTGGTAATATTTTATGCACCCCTGTAATTTCAGATATTGATAATAATGGGAGTTATGAAATAATATTCCAAACGATATTTAAGGATCTCTATGTAATAGATTCATCTGGAGCAAATTATCCAAACTTCCCAATCACACTTCCAAATTTTATGTACTCTGGTGTGGGTGTAGCAGTTGCTGATATCGATGGTGATGATGCAAAAGAAATCATTGTGGGGTGTAGCGATGGGAATATATATTGCATAAATACAAGTGCGGATACAGTTTGGACAGCGGAAACTTCTGGAGCAATTCGTTCTGCTCCAACTATTGTCAAGTTTGAAGAAGACTATAAAATTGTTGCAGGGTCATCTACTGGTAAGTTGTATATTATTTCTTCAGATGGTGTTGTAGAAGATGAAATTACTCTTTCTGGAGAGATAAGGACATCACCCGTTGTTGTTAATTTTGATAGTAGTCCTTTAAAAGGTTTTAATGACTTAGAAATTGTCGTTGGAACTATGACTGGAAAACTTTATGTTGTAGATTGGGCAGGTAATATCCTTTCTGGATTCCCATATAATACAGGAACAGCAATTGAATCTACTCCAATTATTGCAGATATTAATGATGATGGATTGTTTGATATTATTTTCGGCTGTAATGATAAAAACTTATATGCTATTACAACAAATGGTGGAATGGTATCTGATTTCCCAATTTACTGTAGTTATGATATAAAATCTCCTCCAGCAATTATAGATATTGACGAAGATGGAGATTATGAAATTGCGGTTGGTACTATATCCGGTCTCTGGATAATTGATTATAAATCTCCTTATGGAGACTCTTCTATTTTGTGGCCCATGTATCGCTATGATTTAGAAAGAACAGGACTTGTTGATTGGACACCACCCCATAGCGTTAATGATAATCCTAACCAATATAGATATTTTATCGCCCAGAACTTTCCTAATCCAGTAAAAATCTTCACAACAATTTCATTTGGATTGGCTGCAAATTATAACAAGAATGCTCAAATTAATATCTATAATATAAAGGGGCAATTAGTAAAGAAGTGTGAAATGCAGAATGCAAAATGCGGATTAAATGAAGTTATCTGGAATGGGTTGGATACAAATGGTAATAAAGTAGCAAATGGCATTTATTTATATCGCCTTGAAACTGATAATTATAAATCTGAAATAAAGAAAATAATCTTATTGAGATAATAAATAGTCAATAATATTAAAACAGGGCGACTCCATAGTCTGTGGAGTCGCCCTAATTTTTTTTCCAAAATTATGCAACTTTTACTGCATTAATAACATCTTTTGAATATTTGATTGAAAATTATTCGTGCTTAATCTATACAAATACACTCCACTTGGAACCTGCTTACCATTCTCATCTTTGCCATCCCAGATAACCTGATTTAGAGTTTGGATTTCATAATGTTGAATTCGGAATGTTTTTATTTTCTGTCCTTTTATATTGTAAATTTCAAGATTCACAAATGAGGACATTTGTGCTACAGAAAAAGAAACTGTTGTTGTTGGATTGAAAGGATTTGGATAATTCTGATATAAATATAAAGTATTATCATAAAAATTATTAATACTAATGGCATTGGTGAAATCTTCAAAATCTATCAAATCTGCAAATTCTGGATGATCGATTAAAGGGTTTCGATTTTCTTGTAAAGTATAAACCTGTTCATTTCTATATATTTCGTTAGAATCCGGTGGGTCATCATTATGCCATTCTTTCAACACTTCTTGCTCCCATCCTTTCACTTCAGGTAGTTCCATATAATACCGAATACCAAAATAAAATAATGCTCGAGCAGCATCTCCTTTATGAATATCCCGTGGTTCAAAACATTCCTCGTTATTAATATTAGTGCCATGTTTACATGTTGAATCATATATAGAAGTCCACCAAACATTGAATACATCACCAAATGGCAGATTAGCTCTCAGATTATTTACATCTGGATTGGTTGGATATAAATGATGCATGTCAGATTTTTTTACAGCGATTTCTCCTTCTTCAAAGTAGCTTTGGGGCCAAGTATGTTCTCGATTAAAATATTGAAAATTAATTGGATCTGGCATTGGTGTCTGCTCACCTGAATACACACAAGTAAGATATCCATCCTCTTCATTCATTATAAAAACATACTCTCCAGCTTGTTGATAGCTGTAGTATATATGATCATCGATTATATTATGAAGTGCATTTACTAATTCCTCGCCGCTTAATCCTTCTGTGCCAGCATAATAATCATCAGCATAAATGTTAGATGCTAAGACAATAATAATTATATTGAATAAGACTAATTTAAAATATTTCATTATCATTATTAGAAATAAAATAGCCTTGCACATTTAGGTACAAGGCTATCTTGTGTAAATACATTACCTCATCAGAATTTATCCTCCGAAGTTTCTTGATATCCGAAGCACCACTTCGTCCCGAATATTAGGACTTCGCAGTGTAAATTTTAGCGCAGGATATTAACGAAGGAGGATCATTTTTTTGGTTATGGATTTATTGGCTGCAATCAATTTATAGAGATAGATTCCATTAGAAACTGGTTTGCCACTTTCATCTGTTCCTTCCCATTCAACTGATGATTGGTGATTGGTTATTGGAAATTGCTTTATCAATTGTCCGTTTACATTATAAATTTCTATCTGTGATAATCTGTGTAAATCTGTGGCTGAAAAAGAAATCGTGGTTGAGGAAGTCACTGGATTAGGATAGTTCTGATATAGAACAAACGAATTAGCAGGATTGGGATAATCCTCTACATCCAGTAAATCATCAATAGTTCTTGGGTTAATTCTGTAATATTCATTACTATAATTCCAATCAACCACTCCTTTGATATCAATCGGTTCGCCAGAAGCAATTGCATTATCTAATACTGGACCAATATTTTCATACAGATAGTCAACATTATCACCGATTACAAAAGTAGTTACCCAATCATCATCTGAACCGATATACATATCGTCTTTGCTAACAGTGGAAGCAACTAATACACTATTAATAGCTACCAATTGTCCTTCCCATTGTTCGGCAGGATTTGTATTTGCTGGTATAGTGGATTCAATATCAGAACCTGAGATTAGAGCTGGCGGATAGGGTTCATTTCCAGATGAAATAATTGATAATAGGATAGGATCTTTTAACTCGGTAAGATTAATATATTCATCCCTTTTTGCAACAAACAGGATTTCATCTCCAACTGCAACAAAAGCATCAAAATCGTAATCATAAATTAATACGCCATTGTAAGGTCCATAAGCATCACTTATCCAGACATCTCTGAATTCATCATTAGCGGAGACAATTCCCTGGAAAGTAGCAAACTCTCCATCTACAATATGGCCATCAGGATTGTTCGTATTTGTGAGAGCGACTGGAGTGATACCTGCATAGAAATCATAATCTGTGTCATTGGCAGAATCATAAATATTATCAAGTATTAAGTCGCCAACCATATTTAAAGATGATCCGGTTAAATGAACAAGTTGTGAATTTGTACCATCAATAGTTGCATCTGAGAATGTAATGATTTCTGTGCCTGTTAGGGTATAATCAGCAGCATCAACTGATGTTAAATCTAAATCATAAAGCACATCAAGAGCAGTTATACTAATAGCAATGCTTATGACTATTGAAGCAGTTACAGGTGGGCTACAGTCATAGATTATTGCTGTGTCTGAACTGACAGTTATAGCAGTACTATCAATGTAAATTACATTTTCACCCTCAGCACTGTATATGCGTGCTTCAACAACAAAACCATCTCGCGTTCCTCCACTTGAATCAAAGGTCCATGAGTATGATAGCTGTGACCAACCCATTACTGAATAGTTTGTGTTCCCACTTGCGCTTCCTGCATATGAATAAATATCATCAGGATCAGAGGTATAATGTGCCCAGATCCTTCCTTTTGGATACAAATTTTCTTCATTATAGTCATATACCCAGAAGCTTGCATCAATTATATCTCCATCTGTCAATCCAGTAACCCACCAGATATACGCTTGGGGTGTCCCGCCAATTGGATCTTCAGTGTATTTTAGGCTGTGTGTACCTTCATAAGCCTGTTCTGTACTATTCTCAAGAACAGCATTCCCATAGAAACCTAAAGCAGTCCCAAGACCATCTTCCCATCCATATGATGCACTTTGGTCTGTGAAAGCTATTTGCGTTATTGCAAATAACATTATGAAACTAAGTAATAATGTTTTTTTCATTCTTCCTCCATTATATTTTTTTTAGTTTCCAATATTCTATTTTATTAATAATCTAAAATTAAATGTCAAATAATTTAATAGTTTTAATAAAAATAATTTTAAACTTTATAACACTTCTCAATCTCCATAAATTTTGTTATAAATTTGAAAAAAAGTATCAATTACAATAAGTTCAAAATTAATATGCCCAGCTAATAAATTCTTGCTTTGCTCAATTAATAAGATAATTTCTTGTATTTCCTTATTTGACAGTTGTCTTATCTGATTAAAATTTTGTAGTTTTTCCATCTGGTCAATATTAACAATTCTACTCTGGTTTGAGCTTAGGTATAATAAATCTCCAAACCAAAGCACGAGGAAGTCAAAAATATCTCTTAACACCTCTTCATTCCGGTTTTGAATAAAATTATCAGAAAAATTATGAATTCCTTCCAAATCGTTATTCATAATAAATTCTACAAAATCCAGAGCCATATCTCGGGTTTCAATCTGTTGCTCTTTGGACATAAGAATGGCTTTTGCCATATTACCATTTGAAATTCTGGAAATAATCCTTGCTTGAGCTTTATCAACATTGAATTCCTCTATTAAATGATTTTCAATAACATCTTGAGTAATTGAATTAAATCTAACTTTCTGGCATCTTGAAATTATAGTTGGTAAAAGAGATGAAAATTTTGTGGTGGTTAATATAATAATTGCATACGGAGGTGGTTCTTCCAAAGTTTTTAGAAAAGCATTAGCTGCTTGTCTGGTCATTTCATCTGCTTCAGTAATAATAATTATATGATATTTACCTTCAGTTGGTTTAAAAAGGATTTTCCTTTCTAATCTTCTGATTGTATCAATTTGTATAGAAGTAGCTTTAGAAAATTTATAGCGACTAAACGGTGTGGATTTAATCTGCTTAATAAAATTCTGGACTTGAATCTGTTCGCTTTCTTTTCTAAAATCTCCTTCAGTAGTTACATCAAATTTTGGAGTTGGAAAAATGAAATTAATATCTGGATGTGTAAAGTGATCAATCTTAATACAAGATGAGCAATTATCGCAAGCATCATAATTTTTTTGATTAGGACAATTTACAGCTTTTGCAAATTCAAAAGCAGTTGCTAATTTTCCTACACCTTTTGGTCCGTAGAAAAGATAACTTTGCGCTTCTTTCCCAGCAGATATGAGCTGCTTTAGACTATTAATAGCTTTTTTTTGACATTTAATATTGCTAAACATTTTATTTTTATTTTAACCACGAAGGATGAATCTTTGTGGCTAAAAACCTATCTCTTTTGTTTCTCCGCTTTCTGGATTCTTGCCCATGTATCCCGTAATGTTACGGTCCGGTTAAATACAAGCATTTCATCAGAGGAATCAGGATCAACACAGAAATAACCAAGTCGTTCAAATTGGTATCGATTGCCGGGTTTTGCACATAATAGACTTGGCTCAATACGACATGATGTAAGTGTTTCTAATGATTTCGGATTCAGACAATCCTTGAAGTCAGCACAATCTTTTTCTTCGCTTGGATTTGGCACTGAAAGCAGATGATCATACAAGCGAACTTCTGCTGGTATTGAATTAGCTGCAGAAACCCAGTGCAAAGTTGCCTTGACCTTGCGTCCATCAGGTGAAGAACCGCCTCTTGAAGCTGGGTCATAGGTGCAATGCAATTCAACTATTTCACCTGTTTGCTTATCCTTAACTACATTTACACATTTGATAAGATACGCATATCGTAGTCTAACCTCACGATCTGGAGCTAAACGGAAGAATTTTTTCGGAGGGTACTCCCGGAAATCATCGCGTTCAATGTATAACACCTGCGACAAAGGAACTTTTCGTGTTCCCATACTTGGATCTTCCGGATTGTTTACCGCATCCATCTCTTCTACCTTGTCTTCTGGATAGTTGTCAATTACTACCTTAAGTGGTCTCAATACAGCCATCACACGCGGAGTTCGTTTATTCAAATCTTCACGAATGCAATACTCAAGTAAAGCCATATCTACCAGACTTTCACTCTTAGCCACTCCAATGCGGTCACAAAAATTTCTGATTGATTCAGGCGTGTAACCGCGTCTTCTCAAACCAGATATTGTAGGCATTCGTGGGTCATCCCAACCTGTAACATATCCACCTTCTACTAATTCCAGAAGTTTTCTTTTACTCATTATGGTATGGCTGAGATTAAGGCGAGCGAATTCAATCTGTTGTGAATGAAAAATATTCAACTCGTCAAGAAACCAATCATATATTTCTCGATTATTTTCAAATTCTAATGTACAGAAAGAATGTGTAATCCTTTCGATTGAATCCTCAAGGCAGTGTGCAAAATCATACATCGGATAAATACACCACTTATCTCCTGTCCTGTGATGTGAAGCATGCCTAATACGATAAATAAGAGGGTCACGCATTTTCATATTTGGGGACGCCATATCAATTTTTGCGCGGAGTACATGAGTCCCATCCTTAAATTCTCCTGCATGCATTCGTTCAAACAAGTCCAGGTTCTCTTCAGTAGAACGGTTACGATAAGGACTTTCCTTACCTGGTTGTTTTACAGTTCCGCGATATTCTCTAATTTTTTGTTCACTCAAGCTGCAGACATACGCTTTACCTTCTTTTATAAGTTGAATAGCATACTTATACATTTGTTCAAAATAATCGGAAGCATAATATAACCGATCTTCCCAATCGAACCCAAGCCATTTTATATCTTCCTGAATTGCTTTGATATATTCAATGTCCTCTTTTGTTGGATTTGTATCATCAAATCGTAAATTACAAAGCCCTTCATATTCAGCAGCAATACCGAAATCAATGCAAATTGCCTTTGCATGCCCTATATGCAGATAGCCATTTGGTTCCGGTGGAAAACGAGTATGAACTCTTCCAGCATATTTATCAGTTTTTAAATCATCCTCAACAATTGCTTTGAGAAAGTTTGTGGGCGTAGAATCTGTGGAGTTCATATATGCATCTCCCTTCTTATTTATTACATTTTTATTATTAAAAAACAGTTTTATTCGGAGTGCTTGCCTTCGCGTAGCCTATCCGCCGCAGAACTTCAGAAGGCGAGCTACGGCGAAGCAAGGCGAAAACGAGTCCGACTGGTCGGGACTGAAAGTTCGTCGCTTCGCTCCTCGTTTCAGCACTCCTCTTTTACTTATTAATAAGTATTTTCAATCTTTTTATGGTTTCTTCTCTTCCAAGAATTTCTATGATTGCTGGTAAATCGGGACCGTGGCATTTCCCGAATAAAGCAAGTCGAACAGGAAAATAGAAATTTTTACCTTTTATGCCTAATTCCCCTATTGCTTTTTTTATAAGTGAATTTATATCATCATTAGACCAACTTTCTTGCCCTTTTAATTTGTCAATCAAATATGAATAGATCTTTTGTGAATTTTCTTCATTAATTAGTTCTCTATCTTCATCAGTGAAATCTAAATCTTTATAGAACATTTTGGAATACTCAATAATTTCTGATAGACTGGAAACACGAACTCGAGCGTTTTGAATAACCATTAAATATTTCTTACTATCGCTGATGTCTATTCCAGATTTTTCAAAGAAAGGTTTTGCTTTCTCGGCAATATAATTAATATCCAGTTTTCGTAGATACCAGCCGTTCATCCAGTTGAGTTTTTCAATATCAAAAACAGCGTTTGATTTATTAATTCGTTTTAATGAGAAAGCTTGTTCTAATTCTTTTAAAGAATAGATTTCTCTGTCATCAGGAGCATGCCAGCCAAGTAGTGCGATAAAATTTATCAATGCTTCTGGTAAGTAACCTTTTTCAAGATAATTTTCAACTGCAACATCTCCCTGCCTTTTGCTTAATTTACTCCTATCAGGATTAAGTAGAAGCGGAAGGTGAACTAATTTTGGGATTTCCCAACCAAAAGACTTATACAGAAAAAAATGTTTGGGTACACTTGAAAGCCATTCCTCACCGCGGATTATATGTGTGATTTTCATAAGATGGTCATCAACAACATTTGCTAAATGATAAGTCGGGAAACCGTCTGACTTGATAAGAACCTGATCATCAACAAGAGAATTTTCTACTTCTACTTTTTCACGAATCTTATCATAAAAAATAGTTTTTCCTTCCTTTGGAAATTTCAGGCGAATCACAAAAGGTATATTTAGTCTGAGTTTTTCCTCAATTTCATCTTTAGAAAGATTTCTACATTTGCCATCATACATTGGGTCTAATTTGCTTTTTCTTTGTTCTTCACGCAGATTTTTCAACCTTTCTGCTGAACAAAAACAGTAATAGGCATTACCTGAGTTTACAAGTTTCTTAGCAAATTTCCTGTATAACTCTGTTCTCTCAGATTGGATGTATGGTCCGTAATTTCCACCGACATCGGGTCCCTCATCATAATGAAGTCCAAGTATTTTTAAAGTTGAAGTCAAATTTTCCATTGCTCCGGGTATATACCTTTTGCGATCAGTGTCTTCAATACGAAGAATAAATTTCCCGCTATTTTTTCGTGCAAAAAGGTAATTAAATAGTGCTGTTCGCAGTCCACCAACATGCAAAAACCCAGTTGGGCTTGGTGCGAAGCGAACTCTGACTTCATTATTATCTTTAAAACTCATTATACATACCTTTTATTAAAATGTTTTAGAATTTATATATTCATAACTTTTTAAGGATTATTTGTCAAGATAAGAATTTAATTATATATTTCTGAGAAATAATAAATCATATTTTATTCAAAATAATTTGACTAAAATATTATGATATATTTAATTTCGTATTAAATATTGTTATGATTGGTTTAAAAAAAAATTAAAAAGGTGGAACACTATGAAAAAAACACATTTAATGTTATTCCTATTTACCTTTATTGGTATATCCTTGTTTCTAACTAATAATGCACCTGCAGCAGTAATGACTTATCATGATAGCTGGGGAAGTGCTGGATTTAATTTAGACTATGAAAGTGATACAGGTGTTGAAGTTACTTTTTCAATCACAGAATTCATTTTAGAAGATCAAGAAATTAATGAGCAAATTATGCAAACTTTGCATCTACCAGGAGTATTTCTTCCCAATGACGCAGGTGCTCCTGATTTACCTTGTATGGGACGGTATATTGCAATTCCACAAGGAGCATCAGTCAGTGTTCAAATCGTTGATTTGCGAACTGAAGCATTCCAGAATATTGATATGGCACCAGCATACCGTATCCCTCTTGAGACCGAAACAGGACCTCTTGAATACACAAAAAATTTAGATATCTATTCTAAAGATGCTTTCTATCCAGAAAATCCCGTGATTATTTCTGAACAAACTAAAGTTCGTGGTGTTGATGTAATTATTCTTGGAATCACACCATTTCAATATAATCCAATAACCAAAGAACTGATTGTTTATAGAGATTTACAAGTAGAAATTTTTTTCAAGGGTGGCAACGGACATTTTGGGGAGGACAGACTACGCAGTCGCTGGTGGGATCCAATATTAAATGATATGCTTCTCAATTATAGTTCTCTTCCTGATATGGATTATAATTACTCCTCAAAATCTCGTGATGGCTTTGAATATCTTATTATTACACCTGATGATCCGATTTTCGAAGCATGGGCAGATTCCATCAAGGTTTTTCGGACCTTACAAGGTATTCTTACAGGTGTTGTGACAACTACAGAAATAGGGGGCAATACAACTACAGCTATTGAAGATTATATCAACAATGCATATGCAACCTGGGATCCTGCTCCTGTTGCAGTTCTATTGTTGGGAGATTATGGAACAACAGGCAACACAGTCGTCTCACCTATCTGGTATGGAGGATATAATCCGTGTGCTTCTGATAATATTTATGCTGATGTAAATGCAGATGATCTTCCGGAAATAGCTTTTGCTCGTATTACAGCACAAGATGAAGATGATTTATCCACAATGATTGGAAAAGCTTTGAATTATGAACGCACTCCTCCAACAAATCCAAATTATTATAATAATCCTGTCGCTGCCGGGGGCTGGCAATCAGATCGCTGGTTTATTCTCTGTAGTGATATAATATATGGATTCTGGGAAAATGTGCTTGACAAACAACCAGTACGCGAATACGCTGGTTATAGTGGTGCACCTACTTATTGGTCAACCAACTCCAATACTTCTATCATTGTAAATTACTTCGGACCAAATGGACTTGGTTATATTCCAGCTACACCCTCTCATCTAACAGATTGGGGCGGAAACGCTTATCGCATAAATAACGATATCAATAGCGGTGCTTTTATAATACAGCACAGAGACCATGGGGGAGAGACTGGTTGGAGTGAGCCAAGTTACCATATTAGCGACCTTGCAGGATTATACAATGATGATCTCATATTTGTCTTTTCTGTAAATTGTTTAACTGGAAAATACAATTGGTATAGTGAATGTTTTGCAGAAGCATTCCATCGTCATGAGAAAGGCGCTCTTGGTGTAATTGCAGCATCAGAGGTTTCATTTTCCTTTGTGAATGATACATATGTTTGGGGAATGTATGACAATATGTGGCCTGATTTTGATCCAGGATATGGAGGAAATAATTTTGATACTGATTTCATTCTTCCATGTTTTGCAAACGCTTCTGGTAAATATTATCTTCAAGTATCAAGCTGGCCATCTAACCCAGGGTCTAAAAATACTGTTTATCATCTGTTTCATCACCATGGAGATGCATTTACTACTCTATATTCCGAAATGCCACAGGATTTGACTGTAATACATAACCCGGTTTTATTAAGCGGTGTAGATTTTTTCACTGTTATTGCAAACGAGGGTTCATTCATTTCGCTAACTGTAAATGGAGAAATAATTGGTACTGGTGAAGGAACTGGCACACCTACCAGTATTACTATTACACCCCAGCTGCCAGGTAACACAATGATAGTGACTATTACAAAGCAAAATTATTACCGTTACAGTGAGTCAGTGGAAATTATCCCTCCAAGTGGACCCTATATTGTTTATGACTCACATTCAATAAATGATACTTTAGGTAATAATAACGGCGAACCAGACTTCGGTGAAGAGATATTACTGGGTATGACCCTCAAAAATGTTGGCATACAAAATGCATATGATGTGGTTGCAACATTATCAACAGCAGATGATTATATCACAATAACTGATAGTACAGAGAATTTTGGTACAATTCTAGCTAGTAGAGCAAAAACACGAATTGATGCATTTGATCTTAATATTGCTGATGATATTCCAGACCAGCATATAGTTATGTTTGACTTAGAAATAACAGGAAGTGCAAAAGATACCTGGGAATCTTCATTTGCCATTGTAGTTAATGCTCCACATTTGGTCATCGGTGATATGACAATAGATGATGCAAGTGGAAATAGTAATGGACTATTAGATCCTGGAGAAACTGTTCACTTACTTATTCCTAATACTAATGATGGTCATTCAAACTCTCCATATGCTACTGGAGAATTATCATGTAGTAGTGAATATATTACCATAAATTCTGGAACATATGACTTAGGTGTTATCACAATTGATTCTACTGAAATTGCTATGTTTAATATCACTGTCGCACCAGACACACCTCTTGGCATAACAATTCCTTTTGATTATTGTCTAAATGCTGGAAATTATTCTACATTAATATGCTTTTATGAACCTGTGGGTTTATCCATTGAGGACTTTGAAACAGGGGATTTTTCCAGTTATGACTGGACTCATGCAGGAAGTGCAGACTGGACAGTGGTAACAGAAAATCCCTATGAAGGTATTTATTGTGCCAAATCAGGAACAATCTCTCACAGTCAGACTACCCAATTATTAATTAATGCAGATGTTTTTTCTGGAACTATTTCTTTTTACCGCAAAGTATCATCAGAAGCAGGTTATGATTATCTAAGATTTTATATTGATGGAGCTCAGCAAGGACAATGGGCTGGGACCGTTTCCTGGGGTGAAGAGTCATATACAGTAACATCGGGTAATCACACCTTTAAATGGTCTTATGAAAAGGATGTTGGGGTAAGTACAGGAAGTGATTGTGCATGGATTGATCTTATAACATTTCCACCTATTTTGCCACCCGATCCTGTGTTTTACTTGAATCCTACATTTATTGATTTTGGCGAGGTAACAGTTGGCGATTCTTCCACTGCTCAGTTCACCATACACAACTTAGGTGGTGATACCTTAAGTGGAACCATTAGAACCCCAAATGGCTACACAGTTGCTGAAGCAGGAACCCAATCTGGTGCCAAGAACCAAATCCCTTATAGTATATTTATGGGTGAGAGCCAAACCTATGATTTAACTTTTGAGCCAACAGCACAACAATCATATAATGGTTCTGTTCTAATTATAGTAGATCCTAACCAACGAGAGTTTCTTACTGTAAATGGAGTGGGTATTCCTCCGATAGATATTACTGAAATAGATGTATTTGATAAGACAAAATTATTAGGAAGTTATCCAAATCCTGCTATTAATTATATTACCATAAAATATCAACTAAAAGGCCGTGCTCAGGTTCAGAATGCAACTATTAAGGTTTATAATATTCAGGGTGAATTAGTTAAGATAATCAAAGGAAGGAATGGTAAAGCTATATTTGATGTATCCGATATTGCAACAGGAATCTATTTTTACCAACTCAAAACGGAGAATTACAATAAAATCAAGAAGATGGCTGTGATTCGATAAGTTAACTCAAAATAGTGTAGAAAATCCTCGGATCTTCCCATGAGATTCGGGGATTTTCTATTCTAACTTATCTTTTTAGAGATGTATTTGCATACATAAACTTGACAAAAAAATTATTGTAAATTTATATTTTTATATTATAAAATTGATTGGAGAGAATCAATGAAAAAACTAAAGGGGAAAATGCTTATTGCTCAGGGAGGAGGACCAACTGCTGTCATAAACCAGAGTTTAGTTGGTGCAATTCTCAAAGCAAGAGAATTTAATGAAATCACATCCATTTACGGAGCGGTTCATGGAGTACGAGGAATAATTAATGAAGACTTTTTAGACTTATCAAATATTCCAAAAGAGAATTTAGAAAAAATTGCTCAAACCCCATCATCTGCATTGCTGTCCACAAGAGACAAACCTGATGATAAATATTGTAATGAGATTTTCAAAGTTCTACAAGCTCACAATATACGATATTTCTTTTATATAGGAGGAAATGACTCAGCAGATACCTGTAAAGCTATCAGCGAATATGCAAAAAATTCAAACTATAACCTGCGAACTATCCATATTCCTAAAACCATTGATAATGACTTAAAAGTTACTGACCACTGTCCAGGTTTTGGCTCTGCTGCTAAATTTGTTTCCCAAGCATTTGCCGGAGTAAATCTTGACAACCGCTCTATTCCTGGATTATATATTGGAGTTGTAATGGGCAGACATGCTGGATTTCTAACAGCCTCTTCAATGCTTGCGAAAAAATATGAAGATGATGGACCACATCTAATTTACTTTCCTGAAAAAGTGTTTTCATTAGAAAATTTCATCAAGGATGTAAATCTTGCTTATAAAAAATTTGGCAGATGCATGATAGCAGTTTCTGAGGGAATTATGGATGAAAATGGTACACCGATTGCAACCAAACTTACCCAAAAGGTAGAGCGTGATTCTCATGGCAACATTCAATTAAGCGGAACAGGTGCGCTTGGAGACCTGCTTGCAAATCAAATAAGAAGCAATCTTACACATATAAAACGAGTTAGAGCAGATACTTTCGGATATTTACAAAGGTCATTTCTTGGGGTTGTTAGTGATGTAGATGCAAAAGAAGCTAGAGAGGTTGGAATGAAAGCTTCTCAATTTGCTTGCGAACTTGGAAAGGATGGGTCTGTTGCCATAAAAAGAATTGGAGAATATCAGGTGGAATATTTCTTGACTCCATTGGATACAGTTGCAAAATTTACTAAACC
>JAGMCF010000289.1 GCA_023129415.1 Candidatus Cloacimonadota bacterium | reverse complement strand
ATCCAGCAAGGAAACATGGGAATATACCCTTGTAAAAGTCCAAAATACCTAAATGCCTAAAATACATAAATATTTCATTAATTTAAACTGAAAAAATTGATTTAGACTAATATTCATTGATGAAGACTGAATAAAACTGATGCAAACTGAAAAAAATGATTTTCTATTTATTGGTCTTTTTATAAATGATCTTTTTATCATGATTATCAACACTTATATTTCCGTTTACATAAATTTTCTCTGTTTTCATCATCATTCTCAGTTTTCATCATCACTCTCAGTTTACATCAATGTTTTCAGTTTACATCAATGTTCTCAGTTTACATCAATGCTTATAATAATTTTCTCTTCTTTGCTTCTTCTTCAAGCATTTGACGGAAATTTGGATGAGCAATATTGATAAGAGCTTCAGCACGTTGACGCAAGTTTTTTCCATGAAGATAAGCAATCCCATATTCAGTTACTACATAATGAACATCAGCGCGAGTAGTTACCACTCCAGCACCAACCTTTAGAGTTGGTACAATTTTAGAAAATTTTCCATTCTTTGTTGTGGAAGGTAAAGCTATTATTGGTTTTCCGTCTTTAGATTGTGCAGCACCTCGTATAAAATCAACCTGACCACCAAAGCCGGAATAAATTCTTGTACCGATGGAATCTGAACAAACTTGACCTGTTAAATCTACCTCAATTGCAGAATTTATTGCAACCATTTTTTCATTCTGCGAAACGATAAAGGGTTGATTTGTATAATTCACAGGATGAGTTTCAAAGATTGGATTGTTATCAATGAAATCGTATACCTCTTTTGAACCCCAAAAGAAGGTTGCCACCGCTTTATAGGGATGAAGTGTCTTTTTTGCACCAGTGATTACACCTGCCTCAATTGCCTCAATAAAACTGTCCGAGACCATCTCTGTATGAATACCAAGGTCTTTCTTATCAAACATTGCTTTTAAGGCAGCATTGGGGATACCACCTATACCCAATTGCAAAGTTGAGCCATCCTCGACTAAACTTGCAATATCAGAACCAATCTTTTCTTCAATCTCAGTGAAAGGGATTGGCTCAAGTTGTGGAATTTCTACAGATGTTTCAACAATCTTAGATACACGAGAGACATGAATAAAGGAATCTCCTAAGGTTCTAGGCATCTTTTCATTAACCTGTGCTACAACAATCTGTGCAGTTTCAGCTGCAGCTTTTGAAGCTAAACATTCTACTCCGAAACTCATAAACCCATGTTCATCTGGTAGTGATAGATGTAAAAAAGCAATATCTATAGGTAATAGTTTAGAGTAAAAAAGGTTGGGAATTTCATAAAGAAAAACTGGGATATAATCAGCTCTTCCTTCATTCACAGCAGCACGATCACCAGGTCCTACAAAAAGCGAGTTATGTCTAAAGTGTCCTTCCATACCAGGTTTTGATAATGGGTCATCACCCAATAGTAAGACATGTGTTATTTCAACATTTTGAAGTTCATCCTTACGCTGAGCAAGACCTTCTGTCAACTGAAATGGTGTCGCTGCATTGCCACTTACATAAACTCGATCATTACTTTTTACAACAGAAACAGCTTCTACCACACTAACTTTCTTCTTCTTATAATTGTCAAACCAAGTCATGGGAGAAACTCCTTTTTTATCTTACCTTTTTCTGCATAGATTCCTCTATTAAGATCTGAATTTCCACTAACTGTCTGTTCAAATCCAGATTGAGATATCATTCTTAGATATCTAAAAATACTTGATGTTATAGCATGAGTAGCTGTTCGTGCTACCAAAGTAGTTGCATTTGGCATACAGAAGTGGATTACATTATCAATTGTGTAAATAAATTTTCCGCTGGGTGAAATCTTTGCTGTTTCAATTGACCCTCCCTGATCGATATCAAAATCGATAATTACAGCCCCCTTTCGCATGGTTTTAACCATCTCCTTTGTTATAAGAATGGGAGTCCTTTTCCCACGAACTAAAACCGCACCAATTAAAACATCAGCAAATTTAACCAGTTTCTCAATGTTATGTCTTGTTGCAAACATTGTAGTTACCCTAGTACCACGAGTATGGCAAGCTAGTTCTTCCAGTTTATCACGATTAATATCCAACACATATACATTAGCTCCTATGCCAGCAAAACTTTTTGCAGCATTACAACCTAATGTACCTCCTCCAAGAATTACAACCTCAGCTGGTGGAATACCAGGAATACCTGCAAGTAAGATACCGCGGCCCCCATG
>JAGMCF010000288.1 GCA_023129415.1 Candidatus Cloacimonadota bacterium | reverse complement strand
GCTTTTGCCACTTTTTTTCTTGCACTATCTATTAGACGAGTAAAGGTTGGACGGGAAATCCCCATTTCCTCTGCAGACTTTTGATGTTCCAAATCTTTGTAATCTGCCAATCTTAATGCTTCAAATTCATCTAAAGTTAAAGGTATTCTTTCTAATAATCTAGCAGGAATTCCAACAGGTTTAAATCGTTGGAATCTCGGGGGTTCTTTAACCCTTCGTTCTATCCTTGGTCTTGGCATAATAATAACTTTATGAACTTATGTTCATAATATAAAAGTAAAATTTATATTGTCAAATTTTTCAAACAAAAGACCCGAATCGTGTTTAACAAATCGATTCGGGCAGTATAAGTTGATGTTTCGGTCTTTATTGTTGTTCTAAAAAATAAAGCTGCCAAATATCTCGCTTTGAAGTATGAAGCAGTGGTAAAATTATACTTTTTCCTGCTTTACCAATACTTTTTTCTAAATAAGTCAATTCTTTGAATTTGTCTTTTATATCCAAATCAATTTTAGTTTCTAATCCAGCTTCTTTAATCAAAAGGATTCCTTTTGAACGAATTGCTAACTCTAAATAAATCTGTAGATAGCAGAACATATCCATTACAACCTCTCCGGGAAATTTTGTTTTGAAACTACAGAGGTATCGTCCTGGTTTTGTTTCTTTAAATTTTCCATTTTTGATAAACTCTAAAATTTTTACATCGTTATCTAATCCAGATTCAAGCCAGTTTTGTAAACCTTTTTCACTTTGCGTAAAAACAGCAATCATTATAATGGGAAGCAGTATCAATTGCGAAACTGTAGTAAGAACTGGAGAAAGAAAAAAATGATTGAAGAATGAATGTATGATATATGCAACAAGAAAACCTGGTAGGAAAATCGTAATTTTTTCTGTATTAAATCGTTCACCTAAATATATTGATAAAATTGCAAGAATAGCAGTTGTACCACCATGCATAAATGCAGTTCCAAATCCACGAATGATCCAGATTAGTAAATTACTGTCTGTAATGAAATGAAGGTAATAAATATTTTCGGTAAAGGCAAATCCAGCACCAATTGCGAAGCCAAAGATGGCACCGTCCACAAGAAAGCCAATCTTCTTTTTGATAATCAAATATATTGGAAAGAGTGCTTTTAAAAATTCTTCTATAAATGGAGCTATATATTGCGTGACAACTGAGGAATTACTTGCAAACAGATTAACAAGATGCTTGTTGATGACCAAACACACAACTGCAACAATGCAACCAATAAGAATTGTTTTCAATATTGAAGTGAATTTTAGCAGTTTGTAGCTATCCAAAAAAATTAAAACTGCCAAAAATAAAAATACTGGCAGTAGGCTGAATGCAATTTTTATAATTGTTATCACAAAATTTTTAAGCTTATCATATATTCATTTGATGTTTTATTGTTTTCATCTATTGTAACAGCATATCCTGCTGAAAGAGTCGTTTTAAGCATTGAGAGAATCACTACTTCAAAATCGATTTGAGCTCCAGCGTTGAAACAGAAAGTGCGAAGAGACTTGGAATCTAAATCGGTTAGAATTACAGAGGTGAACAATGCTGTTCTAGCCCATCGCAAGTAACATGATGGAATTCCGATCTTCCTGAAACGAACAGGTGGAAGATTCCATTCTAAAAGACTTTTTGCGAAATTCAGTCCTCCAATCTCATTTATTTCAACTCCAGGAAAAGCATAATATTCCCGATAACGCTTTTCTGTTTTATGATCCACCCAGTTGTTACCAAATCCACCAAAGTAAAAATTTGCAAATGAATTACTTTGATCTCCCATTGAAACACCGAAAGCATTTCTGAGCCAGACTGATGAATGATTGATAGGAAGAGCAAGACCATAATCCAGAGTTAAACAAGCTCTTGGATACAACTTGGAGTTTACATAGGCTGAGGACAAATTGAAGCTCATTTTATAACCCTTTTCTTCATCCACAGCACCAAGAGATTTTTTCACATAATTATATTTTATATTTGCATTAGCTTTTGCCATTTTGTTATAGCTAGCAGAAACATTCTGGTAATCTGGCAGAATTTCCAATCCTCCAAAACCTTCTGCTGAGAGCTTCAAATCAAGTTTTCTGGGTTTATCATAGATAAGATTTTTGTCATAAGTAATTCCTATGGAATAACCTTTACGACTCTCTTTCGTTGGACCAAAAAGGTCATAAAAATCTGTGTGATTATATGTACTACTAAATTGAAGATTTTTATAACCATAATCTACATTCAAATGGAGACGCTCCTTCTCTTTTAATGCATCTCCCCAAGGAGTATAGGATGCTGTTATATTGAAACGATGAAATCCAATATCATCAAATATATCAAATCTATAACCTAAAGAAATATAATCTTTATAGCCTTCGATAATCGGATATGCAGCAAGGAGATGAAAGTTTTTCAAATGTTTATATCTACCTTTATATGTGATTAAAGAATCTAAGTTTATTTTAGCAGGAGAACCATCAGTCCAGGATTGTACTATTGGGAATTTATCTACAACAGTCTGTCCCAGAAATTGAATTGCACCAACTTTATCAATAGGCTGGTCTTTTATCCATCCGGGAATCCAGCCCTTTCCACCAACATAATTAAAAACGATAAGCGAGTCGGTTCCAGTTGGAACAGGACGGAAAAAACCGGTTTCACAATTGCTCAGAATGCACATATCATCAATTTCAAAGTCATAGCGATATACATTGGAAACACCGGAGTAATAGGATGTTCCATATAAATAGCGTCCGTCCGGTGAGAATACAAAATTTGCAGGAGAACTGTAGTCAAAATCAAATATCTGGTAATATTCTGCTTTACCTTCTGATAATTTTTTTATATCAAAGCAAGCAAGTTCCTGGCTTCCATCTATATGAGTAATCGCACCAGTTAGCTTCATTCCATCAGGTGATATATCGAGGTCATACATATCGGAGCCATAAGGAAAAGCGTAACCTGCTATCCATTCCGTGTATGGCGGGTCAATTCGGATAAGTGTGGAAATACCATTTTCATGTCGAACTCCCCAGATACTGTGGTCAACCTTATTCAAAGCAAGTTCACCAGCACGGACATCAGTAATGAGCCTTTTGGATTTACCTGTTTTTATATCAACTACATTGAGATCCCTTCGGTAAAAATTGTCAGTTGTGAAATAAAGTCTGTCATTAACCTCATCCAATACAAGAGAGCAAGTGAAATATGTGGAAGCACCTTTAACATCACAGATTTTTTCTATCTTACCTGTTTTAACATCTATTTCTGCCAGATGAGCAACCTGTCCCGGATATTTCAGTCCTGTGTGAAGCTTTCCTTTTTCTTTATCATAGAAACTTCGAGAAACGGAACCTAAAGTTTTATCAGTTATCGGTTGGATTTCAGTAACAGGATTTTGTCTGATTTTAGCCAAGTTTTTATATTGGAATTCTTTCTCAAAAGCTATCCATCTTGTCCATTCATCATAGAGTTTCGTATTATAAACATATTCAAATTGATGGGAAAAGTATGCTTTGCTTTCATCATCTCTTGTAACCCACTCAATCAGTTTTTGGGGACCATATTTCTGACCTAAGTAGTTGAAGAAGCGAGTTCCATATAGATAAGAATTTGCTCCAACCTGGAAATCAATAGCTGTTCCTTCCGATTCAAGCCCAACCATATGATAAATATAAGTAGAATCTCTTACCATTGAGCGAAAAACCATCTCATCATAAGAACCGAGTGCTCTGCCGATACCACCGGACATCCAGGTTTCCATTGAAACTGCAATTCCTTCATGATACCATCGTGGAGCATATTTGCGGGGAGTTGTAAGATAGGCATACAAAATAGAAATGGGATTTTCAGCAATGTGCTGTATCTTCC
>JAGMCF010000287.1 GCA_023129415.1 Candidatus Cloacimonadota bacterium | reverse complement strand
AAGTCTATATTATACCTGCAATTCTGGGCTCCTTTGCCATGTTAATTATACTTGTTGACTTGGTAAAGACATTTAAAACCACTATTGAAGAGTAACAACCATCTGATTTAGCTACACTAATTCAAATTCAGTGAACAGTGGAATGTTTTTATTGCCTTAGACATACTTTCGCAGTAAAGACCTATTATTGGTGGAATAAGGTAATTAAACGAAATAGGTGATAGCTCTATAGAAGAAAAATCCTTTAATTGTCTAAATCTTAGTTCTTATTGTATTTTAACGTTAGGGCTCACCGACGGCGAATCGGAAGAGCAAGCTCTTTTATCAATCTTAAATCTTTCATGAATCCAAAAGTCTCCAATCCGTCGAACCGCTTTCGCCATTCGGTGCAGCCAGATGTTAGATTTTAAATTACCAATACTTATTTCAATAGTGTGAATTTATATATTTTCTGGAATGGTTTATCAATATATAAAATGTAAATTCCCGAAGATAAAGTACCCGTATTAATATTCAAGGATTGATACCCATTAGGCATAATTCCGGTCTCTAATCTTTTTACTTGTTGTCCCAATATGTTATAGATAGTTAAAATAATTTCAGTATTTTCTGGTAAATTAAAATCAATATTGATATTAGAGTTAGTAGGATTAGGATAAATATTACTTAAAGCAAAACCGTTTGGTAATTGGATAGGTGGTCTTGATACAATAGTTACAGTAGTATCATTGGATATAAATTCAATTCCATCATAAGTAATTGCTTTAATTTTGTATGCGGTGATAGTCAGTGAATCTGTGTTATCAATATAACAATAGGATGTATCAAACAAACTTGGAATTTTTGTCACAAACTCCCATTCTGCTTCTGATGGCTGGCGATACAAAGCAAAAAATTTAATATCATTAGGAGAGTTAGTATGCCATTTAATATGGATAGAGTCTTCATCTTCATATTTCAATATTTCTGACAAATGAACATTGATAGACATTTCTAAATTGACTGAATCAGTAAGAGAAGTCCATCTTCGTCCAATATCATCATACTCTACTAGCCGATAGAACATACAGCCATATTTGGTCGTTGTGTCGGTAACTGAATATGAAGAATTTGATTGTGAATAATGAAAAGTCGCAATTCTTGTAAACTTATTTCCATATCTACTTTTTTCAAGGTGAAAACCGGCAAAACCATCAGGAATATCTCCACATTTCCAACTTATAACAGGATGACCGGATTCTACTTTGATAGAAAGATCAGATGCAATAACATCTTGGGGTAGATCATAAACATATTCACCAGTGTTATTTAGAACAAAAAGTCCGTTAGAAGTTCCTACCCAAAAATTCCCTGTATTATCAATTACTAACGATTTTACCCAAGGACTCGGCAGCTCAGTGTTTGTATGGTCAAAAACCTCAAAACTATATCCATTGTATTTTACCAGTCCAAGACCAGTTGCCATCCATATATTTCCAAATGCATCTTCTGCGAAATGTTCAATACTTGGGGTCGGAAGTCCATTTGCACTATTGTATATATGCCATTTCTGCCCGTCGTACATTGAAAGTCCATAATTAGGCCAAGAGTTGTTTGTTGCGCACCAAACTCTGCCCCAAGAATCTACATAAAAAAGATCAATATTTCCTTGGGCAACTCTCGGGTCGTTTGATTTATAAAAATCCCATTCATACCCATCATAAACAGCTGTACCCTCCCAATTATAATCACTGATCCAAACATTGCTATTATTATCAACACAAATATACCGGAAAGTAGTCATTGGGCAATTTTTTAATTGGATCGGTTCATTTTTCTCATTTAAATAATACACTCCACGATTTGCACCATCACTAAGAAAATACAGGGTTCTATCATCCGAAATGTCAAAATCCCATACATTATAAATTGGAGTGAGAATTTTACCATTACTAAAATAAATATTATTATCGTTATAACCATTCCACGCAAATAATGAATCATTAATATTGTGTGGATATCGAATGATATTTTCAGATCGTTTTAAATTTATCCCATCTGAATAATATTTAATCTGATGTGCATATTTTCCAACATATACTTTGTTGTTAGGACCAAGAAAAAGCGCCTCAACTAAGTTGTTTTCCAGTTCTCCTTGGGTCTGATACCATGTCCAGGAAAATGTTGGAGTTAATTTAATAAAACCTAGCGTAATGAAAGAATCCCAAACTTTAAAATACACATCATGCTGTTCAGATTGTTCAAGAAAATAAACCCATGGCAAAGAGTCTGGAAATGACCATATCTGCTCAATATCCATTGATCCCAAATTTTTATGGTAAATTTTATGTCCCGATCGTAATCTTAATCCTGTATCGATCGCCCAAATATCTTCAAACAACGAATGACGATATTGAGACCAATGAGCATGTTCTGCATTAAGAATATATATTGTATCTTTTTGAACAACACCAATTCGTGAATCTCTTTCTATCCATACTTGGCCATCTGGTTCAACAGCAATCTGTTGGGGATAATAAAAACCATCATGAGGAATCCAGTTTCCATCTAATGTGTATTGGGAAAGATTATGAACCCATAATCGAGTGTGTCCAAACCACATATCACCGTCAATTCCGGGCTCCATACTTTTTATATATGGATATAATGTGGAGTTATTCTCATCAAAATAGGTCCAATTTCCATCGTCATAGTACGCAACACCATAACTAAAAGAAACCCAAAGCCTTCCCCAATTATCATAAGTAACTAAATCAAAATCATATTCAAAGGGCATCCCAATATCTTGCCATGTATAGCTCGTCCACTCGTCATCGATAATGCGAAATAATCGTTTTCCAGAAGTGACCCATATTGTGTCTCCTCTTATGGTAACATGGCTTGCATAATCACGAGGTAGAGGAGAATTACGTTTGTTATATGTAATAACTTCACCTGTACTTAGATCCCATCGAGATAATCCACAATTCGAAGTTGTCCAAACAATATTTGAATCCATTTCCGCTAAAGCAGTTACTTCATTGGGATTGTTGAACGCTCTTACCACCTTTAGGTCGGCAAATATCGAATATGGAATTAAGTATATAGTTATAATTAAATACCTAATTGAAAAATATTTCATAAATGTATATTCCCACATTTCTCACAATATCAAAATATATACATCCAACGGCACTGGAGTTGAGCCGCATCCTGTACGTAGTGAGGAGAGAAAGGATTTCTCTCCGATGCGAGTACAGGACGTAGCCGCCGTAGGCGGGGTCGGCTCGAACGATATGATAGCCGCCGCAGGCGGTCTTTCATGGAGTGAGCCAACAACTCCCGTGCCGATAAGCCGACCGCAGGCGGTCGGCTTATCTTGTTGATATGGAAAATATTCCATCATATCATCCTTATATATAGAAAACACTTCCATATATTTATTGTATTTGATGAAAAACATGGAATAAAATATCTTGATTTTCCATCTCTATCATACATATCATCACAATAAGGAAATTAGTTCGGAATTAAACATGAATTAAGCAGAAATTTAGCAAAGATAACAACACTCTTTTTTCTAAAATCACCATAATTTAAAAAAAGTATCTTATATAACCAATTAATAACCTGAGTCCTAACTAAAAAGTTGTGGTGCGAATTGAGATACGTATTTGACGGGATACGCACTTAAAAATGATAAACTTTGCTAAAATATGACAAATTTTAGAATCATGGAAATGAGCCAAATGTTTAAAGTATCAAGACGGGAAAAAGTTTTCTCGACGGGGAAATATGTTTGTAGCGCATAGGGGAATCGAACCCCTGTTACCGGCGTGAGAGGCCAGCGTCCTAACCGCTAGACGAATGCGCCATTACGCTGGGGTGTAGTCCCGATTTATCGGGAGAACCCCAATTCTACCATTTACAGATTTTCTCTATCGATAAATTCAAATAACTGGAATATTTCTCCGCTGGGGTGTAGGGACTCGAACCCCAATCCTACGGTCCAGAGCCGTATGTCCTGCCGTTGGACGACACCCCATTCAAAAAGCGGCGGTAATTTACAATCAGGCTTACCAAAGGTCAAGAAATTCGAGGGTGTAAAACTTGATATAAAAAGTGATTAAAATATCCTTCCGAGTAAGAATCCAACTGTTAAAAGCAATGTACCAATAAAATGTATTCCGATGGTTGAAGCATTTACCGGAAGAAGTTCATATATCTCATTATATTTATATGATGAGGTTTTAATAATCCATATTACCCATGGTACAAGTAAAATTGTAAGAAGAGTCCAAATGGGAAATAATCTTATTATAGCGAAAACAATAATCCAAACAAAAGCAAACACTAACAGAATCTGATAAATTAGAATTGCCTTTCTCTTGTCTTTAATCCAAACCACCACTGTTTTTTTACCGGCAAGACCATCTGCTTCTGAATCTTGAAATTCATTAATAATTAGTATTAATCCGACAAGAATAGCTGTTGGTACTGAGGAAATTACAGGCAGCCATGATAATTGTTGAGTTTGAACGAAGAATGAACCTAATGTAACAATAACACCGAATCCCAGAGCCACTGCTATCTCCCCAAAGCCCGAATAAGAAAGTCCAAAAGGTGTAGCTGAGTATGTAATTCCAAGGATAACACCAATCAATCCAATCCACA